>CAZSLG010000016.1:0-11552 GCA_964607745.1 uncultured Gammaproteobacteria bacterium
GGTGATGGTCATAAATATTTTTGAGCCAACAATAAACTGAGAGTAGACTCAGCATCGGCAACATTATAAAAAGATAGATTATTGATTAATTTTTGATAATTATAGAATTTATAAGTTATTTTCTCTGTTTCTTCTTGGTGGCTTTGATTGGAAATAATTAAATCTTGGGCTAAATAATAGTGACCTAAGGTCTTGGCAATACCGTTTAGTGACCAAAATTCCCCCATTTTAGTCCATTTCCGGGCGATAATTCCGGTTTCTTCGGAAAGTTCTCTTTGGGCGGCAGCAAGAGGGTTTTCACCCGGGTCAATCCGACCGGAAGGTATTTCTAAGAATTCCTGACCAACGGTATAGCGCCATTGGGTTTCCATGACTACTTTGTTAAAAGAATTAACGGCAATTATTTGGACAAAACCATTACTGCTGATAACAGTATATTTCCCGGATTTACCGGAGGGATTAATGACATCATTGTCCCGAACAGTTAGACCAAACTTATTTTGAAAAACGATATTCTGTTTGACTGTAATCCAGGGGTTTTTCATTGTTTTGGTTTCAATCCCTCTAAATCTCCCTTTGACAAGGGAGACTTTAAATGACTATCGGTTAATTGTTGATACTGATGGCCGATGTTGAGAAGAAGATCTTCGGAAAACATGGGGCCAACGATTTGGGCACCGATTGGTAGACCACTTTTAGTGAAACCACAGGGAAGAGCGAGAGAGGGAACACCAACCGGATTTTGGGAAGTAGTGTAGATATCGGCTAAGAAATTTTGGAGTGGGTCATTCATCAACTCCCCAATTTTAGGCGGCGGGGTGGGGGTAATTGGTTGAAGTAAAACATCACATTGAGACAGTGCCTTTTTATATTCTTCGATAAATAAAGTTCGAACTTGCTGGGCTTTTTTGTAATAGGCCTCGTAGTAACCGGCGGAGAGGGCATAGGTACCGATTAAAATCCGGCGGATGGTTTCATCAGTAAAAAACTCCCGGCTATGACCGAATCGGATACCATCGTAGCGGGCTAAGTTGGAACTGGTCTCGCTGGGACCAATTAAGTAATAAATGGCCAGGCCATAATCAAAAAGAGACATGGAAAGATTTTTAATTTGAGCACCAGCTTTTTGTAGGTCAGTGGCGACTTTTAGAACAGCTGACTTTATTTCCAAGTCGAGTCCTTCTTGATAAAACTCATCAGGAATGCCGATAGTGATATCGGTTACTTTTTTGTCTAAGAGGGTGGAATATAAAGGAACCGCAGTAGGAGAAGAGGTGGCGTCGTAGGGATCAACACCGGCGATAGTTTCCAAAATAACGGCACAGTCCTCAACTGATTTGGCCATAGGACCGACTGAATCAAATGAGGAGGCGTAGGCAATGGAACCGTAACGGGAAACCCGTCCATAGGTGACTTTTAAGCCGGTAATATTGCACCACGCAGCGGGATTTCGAATGGATCCGCCGGTGTCTTCACCAATGGCAAAAACGGCCATTCGGGCAGAGAGGGCGGCAGCCGGACCGCCGCTACTACCACCGGCCACCCGAGAAGTATCCCAGGGATTTTTGACCGGTCCAAAGTCGGTATTTTCAGAAGAACCACCATGGCCCCAAGCGTCCATGTTCATTTTACCGATCAAAATGGCACCGGCGTTTAGCAACTTTTGATAAACAGTGGCGTTATATGGCGGGATAAAATTATTTAGGACATTGGAGGCAGAAGTAGTTTTTACACCTTCGGTGACATAACAATCCTTGAGAACAAAAGGGATACCTGATAAAGGAGAGGTTAATTTTATTGATTTGGCCTTTTTGACGGTAAATTCAAGGGGAAGAATGGTAACAAAGGCATTAATATTTCCGTTATATTTGGCAATATTGTCATAACACTCATTGAGTAAATCAACAGAAGTGAATTCACTTTGTCTTAATCCGGCAGCTAACTCTGAAATCGATTTATCAAGAAGCATTATTTTTTAGAAATTGATTTAGTAACAAAAAATCCGTTTTTACTTTGAGGAGCGTTAGCTAAAGACTGGGCCTGAGTAAACATTCGTTTGGTGTCGATAAAATCTTCTCTAAGAATATTTTTTTGACCGGTTACCTGATAAGTAGGGGCAATATTAGTGACATCGACTTGGTTTAATTTGGCAAAATGTTCCAGAATTGATTCCAGTTGTTTAGCAAAAACAGTAATTTTTTCGGGAGAAAGATTGATGTGGGCCAGTTTGGCCACTTTTAAAACATCGGCTTCACTAATAACGGTCGAGGACATAGCTTATTTTACCTAAAAAGAGAGGCTTTGAGACGGAGTAGCTTCCAGCGGTATTTATCGATGAGATTGTAGACTTTATACAATTGAGGATTGATAACCAGATCATAAGTGCCGACAAATTGAACCAGTTGACCACCATAACCCTGTTTGAAACGATGAAAGCCAAAACCGTTTTCACCATCTTTGGCATCGGGACCAAGACAGCCCCAGGTATCAAAACTTTTTAGACCCAAAGATTGGCCATATTTAATGGCCTCCCACATCAGTAAATTGGGAGCCATAACTTCTCTCTTTTTATCAAGAGAAGCGCCGTAAGGGTAAAAAAGACGACCAGAGTTCCGAAATAACATAAAAGCGGCTAAAACTTCATCCTGATAGGAGGCTAAAAGGATGTCGATGGAATTGGTGTTTTTTAATTGCTGCCAGAGTTGGCGATGGTAGGTTTCGGAATGAAGATAAAATCCCTGACGCTGAGTGGTACTCATTAGCAGTTTTAGATAAATCTCAAAACCGGAATCGTGGGTTTCGCGGGAGACAGTGACACCGTGGCGGTTGGCTAGGCGGATATTGTAACGGGTTTTGCTCTGAAGACGGGAAAGCAACTCCTCTTCGGAGAGAGTCAGGTCAACAACAAAAGAATGGGGATAGAAAGCGACTTTGGGAGAAATAACCAATCCGGGGAAGTCGAGGTTTTGAGGATATTCCTTATCAAGATTAAGAGCAGAATCATAGACTTTGGCAATAACATCGGGTTCAAATTTGACAAAGACGGCTGACTCATCGAGAGCAATTTTACGGACGTTGCTGATCATGTCGGCGTCGATTTGAGGACCACGAAGAATGGTGCCGATTTTTAGGGTGGTTTTGGGAATAGTATGGAAGGAAAGAGAGTAGCCGGCCACCATTTTCTTTTGATCAAAAACACCGAGGCGGTAAACTTTGTGTCCCTGACTGATCTGAAAATCGCCCCAAGCCCAAGTTTGAACCGGATGGCGGACAGCCTTGTCGTAGGCGGCTTTTTCTTCGTTGTATAATATTCTAGTAATCATTCGATGAAAACAAAAAAAATCTTCTTAATTATATTAGCAGTTTTAGCCATTATAATCATGGTTATTGGTGGAGTGTGTCTACGAGATACCCGAAAAACATTTTCTTTAAACGGATTGGAATTTTCCTATCCCGGTAGTTGGCAAAAGCCGGAGTATGTTGAAAAACTGGGACAAAAACACGGTGAAGTAAAAAATGGAGATGGGGCACAAAGAATTGTGGTTCTAACCGAAATTAACCAGGGATACTCAGTTTTCGAATTATCAGATTTTTTAAATTCGATAGCTACTATTTCGGGAAACAGAATAAATATAGATGGTAGTGAAGCGGTAAAAATGAATAGAATTACTTATCAGGGGTCCAAAATAACCACGGTTTTTCTAAATGCCAAAGACAAAAAATCTCAATATAGTATCTCTTATGAAGTACCGGAATCAATCTCTGACGCTGAAGTTGACAAAATATTTGACAAAGTTCTTTCTTCTATAAAATTAAAATAATTTATTGGATTTTTAATATTTCCTCGGGAGAATTTAGCAAAAAATCAGGGTGGTGAGAGGCGAGGGCTTCGGGAGAATTGAAACCCCAAGTGACAGCGGCGGAATGGATATCTAAACTTTTGGCCGCAATAACATCATGGATTTCGTCGCCGACATAGACAGTTTCCATGGGGTTAAGGTGATATTTTTTTAGAACTTTTTTGAGAGCCGGGACCTTACCTAAAAATCCGGCGGGGTGAACAAAAGTAAAAAGGTCAATTTGGGTATTGATTAAAATTTGATTAATAATTTTTTGAGAATTGGAAGAGATAATACCTAATATTTTTTTTCTTTGATGAAGGGTTTCTAAAGTATTATCTATACTGGGAAAAAGTTGAAGATTATGTAAATGTTTGCGTTTATAATTTTGAAAAAAATAGACCGCTAACCAAATTTTATAGCTTGGAATATGACGGTGTTTAATTAATGCTTTGATTCCGAATTTGTAAAAATATGTCCAATCGTCTTTGGTCAGAGACGGATGTCCGATTCTTTGTAGGGCATGGCTTATTGATTCGATAGTAAGTTCCCGGGTGTTAAACAAAGTCCCATCAATATCGAAAATAAAGTTTTTGATCATATTAAAATATATTCTGGTCGTAGATAAGGCCGGTATCCTCGTCGGGATTTAATTTAATCCCTGAAATCTGGTCGATTTTTATTAATGTTTCAGGGATGTCTTTTAAAAAACGGGAAACTTGCCCAAAAGATGACCGGCCAAATTGGAGGCGACGGACAGCAAAGGAAATAAACAAAAAGTCTTTGGCCCGGGTGATGCCAACGTAGCAGAGGCGGCGTTCTTCTTCTAATTCATTCTGATCAATTAATGACCGGGAATGGGGCAGAATCCCCTCTTCGAAGCCGGCGATAAAGACGGCATCAAACTCCAAACCCTTGCTGGCGTGAAGAGTCATTAACCGGACTCCATTTTTATTGGTCTTGTCCTTATTTTTTTCCTGGAGACTGTATTCGTTTTGAACCAGAGCCACGTTTTCCAAGAAATCGGAAAGGTGGGGAAAAGAAGTGGCGACGGATTTGAGTTCTTCAATGTTTTCTAAACGGCGAATATCCTCTTCGTCGGCTGGGTCAAATTTGGACAGATAACCGGAAAGAGAGATAACTGTTTTTAAGATATCAAGGGATTTGGAAGATTTTTTGACAGTATCAATCTGGCCGACAAAAATATCGGTCCGGCGTTTGCCTAAACATTTGTTTAAACGTCCCAACGACAGTTCATCGTGACGGTTTTGAACAAAGCGAAGCATGGCAATAACGTCTTTGACCTCAGCCCGGTCGTAAAAACGAAGACCACCGATGAGAACGTAGGGAATTTTATTTTTTAAAAAAGATTCCTCAATAACCCGGGACTGGGCATTCATCCGGTAGAGAACGGCAATGGATCGGAAGGGGATACCTCGACTTTCTAAATTTATAATTTTTTGACTGATGTATTCGGCTTCATCTAATTCAGAACCGGCTTGATAAAGGGTAATGGGATCGGTTGACTGACGGAGGGTATAAAGATTTAGAACCGGGTGGCTACGGTTTTGGGAAATTATGGAATTGGCGGCATCTAAGATAATTTGAGTGGAGCGATAGTTGCGTTCCAAATTAATAATAGTGGTTTCGGGAAAATCAGTAGTTAGGGAGGTGAGATTTTTGTAATCGGCACCCCGCCAGCCATAAATACTCTGAGAGGCATCACCGACAGCGGTGATCCGGCGATTTTTACCGGCTAAGATTTTGGTCAATAAATATTGGGTCAGATTGGTATCTTGATATTCATCAACTAAGATATGACGATATTTATCGTTGATTCTTTGTGCCAGAGCGAGGTTTTGGGAGAGCATATCGACAGTTTTATAAATAAGATCGGAAAAATCGAGAGCGGAATTACGCTCCAGGGCTTTTTGATAGAGACCATAGATTCTGGCTGCGGTTGATTCCCAAAAACCGGAAGCTTGGGCCGCGGCAGAGCGGGGGGAAATAAAATTATTTTTGGCGTTTTCGATGTAATAAATTAAGGAAGAGGGTTTGAATTCCTTGACGGTGTAGTGAGTATCGGCCAAAAGGGAGCGGATTAAATTTTCCTGATCATCGGCGTCGTAAATGACAAAGTCGGGGGATAGTTTGACTTCGTGACCATAGATCCGAAGTAAGCGGCAGGAGAAGGAGTGAAAAGTGCCGGCGAACAAGTTATTAGTACCGAGTACTAAGTCCCCAGTTAAAAGTTTGCTCATCCGAATCTTCATTTCTCCGGCGGCTTTGTTGGTAAAGGTGAGAAGTAAGACTTCGGAGGCTTTAGCAATTTTTTCACTAATAAGATAGGCAGCCCGATGGGTTAGAACCCGGGTTTTGCCGGAACCGGCGCCGGCTAAAACCAAAAGTGGCGTTCCCTGATGGGTCACCGCTCTTTTCTGATCATCATTTAAACCTTTTAATAAGTCGGACATAAGTCAATTTACAATATTAGCAGAGAAAAGTAACCTAAATTCAAAACATACCTCCCTGATATTTTTATAATAATTTTCGGGGTTTGGTAAGAATGGCAAAGAAACAAAAGAGGGCCAAAAGTGACATGAGCAAAAATAATATTTTGAAACCAAAAAGAGAGACGATTAAACCGCCAAAAACAGTGGCTAGAGCGATAGAAAGGTTGGAAAGAATTTTGTACTGCGAGTATTCCGACACCCGAAATTTTTGATCAATGTGCTGCGACACCAATGAATCAAAGGCGGGGGAACCACAGGCTTCGCCGAAAGCCAGCAAAATTTGAATGATAATGATGGCTAACAGATTGCCGGCAAAAATATAACAAAACCAAGCAAGAAATCTAATAAAAAAACCAGCTAGAAGCAAATATTCTTTTTCAATGATCCGGTCACCAATTTTGTAAACAATGAAGGTAAACAGAGTGGTGAAAAATATAAAAACCGCCCAAACAGAGCTGATAGTAAGTGGATTTTGATGAAAACCTTGGACGTAAACAGCAAACAAAGGGCCAAGTAGATTTCCGGCAAAGACAAAGATAGAGTTGTAGATAAAGAGGGTTTTGAGAGCAGGATTATTTTTCATTAATTTATTTCGTATAACCGGGTGTTGTTGGATTGAAAGACGACACGAGAAAAAGAAGCAAATTTTTTCTCGGAGAGATTAGGATATTTTTCCCGCTCCTGAGAACCCACTAAAATATATTCGACAGAATATTTTTGAAGAAGATCTCTGACTTTGGTCGAGTCGGTGGACTCATAAATAACGGAGACTTCGGTAGCCCGAGAACCGGGGCCATCATATCCACCCCGCCAGAGCCATTCGTGAACCAGCCAACCGACGACAGTTGGCAAACCGGTGGCTGAAGAAACCTGATTAAATTTGGTATAAGAATCCCCCACGGCTTCGACCAAATGAGGTTGGCCGGTGATATTGGTGTTGATCCAATTGATAACTGCCAGATTGTCAGGAAATTGCTCCTGCAAATAATCAGTGCCGCGTAACCCCCAATATTTAAATTCGGAGTGAGAATCACGATAAGACTTGATGGCAAAATAAGGATAAATCAGGTGGGCTATCAAAACCAACAAAAAAAGCAGGCGATAAACAAAAATTTTTCGGAGGCGAATTAGTATATAACCGCCCGACAGGGAATACATAATAAAGGCCTGGTAAACCAACTTAAACATAGTATTGGCCCGGCGATGGTCGTTGATGTAAATATCTTTGACGTAAATTAATTCGGGAATAATAACTAAAATGGTGGCGGCAAGAAGTAGTGCTAAAACAAAAAAGTCGGAATTGGAAATGAGATTGCTTCGTCGAAGACTTCTCGCAATGACGGCAAATCGTGATCGCAATGACGTTTTTATAAAATAAACAACAAAAGGGATACTAATTAGCCAGAAACCGCCGTAGAGAACTAAAAGCTGATAAAAAGCAGAACGGGCATCGACGAGCTTTAGACCTTCGGCCATGGGAATAAAATTAAGAGAATAAGGCAGGGTAAAAAGATACCAAAAAAGAATGGTTAGGAGACCAGTGCTGATGGTTAACCAGAAGTTTTTTTGAATTAACAAAAGAAATAATCCAAAAAAGAGGCCATAAACTGCCAAATCCCAGGCATTGGTCATGTAGGCGATAGACAGAAAGAGACCGGCGGACAGAAAAAGTTTTGGGTCAAGATGAGATTTTTTAATCGATAAAGAATAGGAAAAAAGAAAAGCTAAAAAACATAAAATCAGAGGAATGTCATTCATGTGACCATGAAGATCGGAGACCACAAAAGAATAGAGAGGAAACTCATGAATAGTTTTATTGCTAACATCAGGGTCAAAACCAATAAAGCGGGTAGCATCGGGATACCAATAGGTGGAGGCGGCAAGTTTAATAGCTTTAATACTCAGATCTAAATAACCGTTATTTTGAATGTCGGTTTTGATAATTTTGTAGAGAGGGTGGAGGTTGCCACCGAAGGTAAGAAGAAGGGCTGAGAGAAGACCGGCTAAGATAATAGATTTTAGATGATGGATATTAGATTTTAGATAGTGAAAAACTAGATTGGCAGAAAGGGAAAAAGTGGAAACAAAAGTCAGGGCACAGACGGTGGCAATGGAGAGATTGTAAGTAATGGCCGAGGGAAGACCGGAGACTTTAGTGAGCAGAGCAAAAACAAGGTGGCCAAAATAGTAGTAGTTTATGGGAGATCCGGCATACCACATGTCAGCAGGCGGCAGAAAATGGGTACGAAGGGCGGAGTTGACGAAACCCCAGTCCATATATTTTTCCAACCCATCAATATCGGGGGTATGACCCCGGACATATGACCAGAGAGCTAAAACTGTTAAAAAAAGAATTTCTTCAAAAAGAATAAATTTGAATGAGACTAAAAAGATTTTTTTGAAGGAAGACCAATTTTTTAATTTAAAAAAATAAAATAAATCAGCAAAAAGAATAAGTAATAAAATAATTAATATTGAAAATTGAGTAAAAGGCAGAAGACGGATAACACTAAAGCAAAAAATAATGTAGGTAATCAAAGTTAACGATAAAATTTTGGCAAAAATATAACCCCTATCAAAGAAGCGATGGAAGAGGGCAAAGGTTAACGGCAGAAGAAGTACCGAAAATCCCAGGATAAACAGCCACCAAAAAGAAATAAATTTAAAGTCGGCTAAAAACAAAGTCATAAATTGTCTTAATAAATTGAGAAACTATTGACGGGGCGATGACTTTGAAAGATGATAACCACATTAAAAAACCGATTAAAATACCCCCTAGAATATCGATAGGATAATGAAAACCAATTAAAACTCTAAAAAAGATTAATGGGAAAACAACGATAAGATAGAGACGATAATCGAAAACGGGATAAAGCATCAGAAAGAGAAAAAAGAAGGTGGCCTTAATAGTGTGGCCGGAGGGGAAAGCGCCGCTTTGATACCACTTATCAACTAGACCAACTGGAGTGGCATCATGTCGGACAAACATGGGCCGGCGCCAATAGACTTTTTTCTTGATCAATCTTTCGACTACTTCGGCCATAACAGTGGCAGCCAATAACTGCCAGAATATATTGGGGTCATGGCCAACCAAGAGAATTGAGAGATAAAGAAAAAAGAACCAGATGACGTAATTAAAAAAGATTAATAAAATTTTGCCCAACTGAGACGACTCGAGCAATTTAAGAAAATCTGGACGCGGCTGCCAAAAAAGAATCGGATATTTTTTCAATGGTAAGATTATACAAGATGGACGGGAAGAAAATCTTAATTTCGACACCATATTTTTTACCAAACGTCAGTGGAATTACAATATATATTGATATTTTGTCAAAAGAACTGGTCAAAAGAGGTCATAAGGTAACTATATTAACCAGCCGTCACCAACCCAATTTACCGACAGAAGAAATAAAAAATGGGGTGAGAATTAAACGACTATCGGCACCAATAAAAATTGGTAAAGGATTGTTAATGCCGTCACTGCTGTGGGATGGGATAAAAGAAATTCAGAAAGCTGACGTAGTTAATTGTCACCTACCCCAGTTTGAATCAGGGTGGATGTGTACTTGGGCAAAAATGCTTGGAAAAAAGATTATTTTGACTCACCATACGGATCTAAGTTTTTGGTCGGGATGGAAAAATAAAATTATCGATAGTTTAGTGTTTTTAAACCAAATGGTGGCAGGAATACTGGCGGATACCATTGTCCCCTATACTCAAGATTATGCCAATCACTCATACTATTTAAAATATTTTCGGAAGAAGATAAGGGCGATATATCCACCGGTGAGATTTGATATAAAAAAGAACCTGATCTTGGATCGAAAAATAAAAAAAGAAATTTCGCGCAAACAATATGTGATTGGCTTTGGCGGGCGGATAGCCAGACAAAAAGGCTTGGAGGTGCTAATTAAAGCTACCGCCAGATTGGATCAAACACTGGGAAAAAAGAATTTTATTATTTTGTTGGCCGGTCCAAAAACAGTAATTGGTGAGACTTATTATCAGGATCTTGTGGCCAAATACGGAAATTTAACTAATAAGAATTTTGTCTTTTTGGACGGATTACCAAGAAGTGATTTGGCTACTTTTTATAAAAACATAGATCTGTTGGTACTGCCCAGTAACGACCGATTGGAATCGTTTGGGTGGATGCAAATAGAGGCGATGAAATGCGGGATTCCCTGTGTAGCGACAGATTTACCGGGGATGCGGGTACCAATTAATGAAAGTGGTTTTGGGAAATTATTTGAAAACAATGATTCAAATGATTTGGCAAAAAAAATTACGGAAATGTTAACTGGCAAGGAAAATAAAACAGGTTTGCCTAGTAATTGGAAAAATTTACCTATCTTTGATTATGGCCGGAGTGTCGATGAATATGAAAAATTATTTGGTGCTTTTGATAAAAACGATTAAAGAGGTAGATTGAAAGAAAACCGAATCCCACAAAGATAAGTGAATAGATGAAGAATATTTTGTAGTTGTAGATGTTAGGAAAAGTCTCAAAAAATAACCGGGGTAAGTTGGAATTAATCAATAAATCGGACACAAGTACTCTTTTTTCACCAGTAATGTGGGGGGCATAATTTTCAACGTTTGAGACCCATGACTGAAAAAAAGATACGAGAATAATTGGTAACACTAATATTGATAAAATTATTTTTATCTTTGCTGATCTTTTAAAAAGAAAAATGAAAAAGGGAGCAATAAGGCAGGATAGAATAGCAGCAGCGGGAAGAAAAAAGCGGGTGTCGTAGGAGTTAGGAGAGTAAAACACAAGGTAAAAAAACTGCATGAAACAGGAAATGATTGCTAACGAAAAAATAAACAACCATGTTTTTTTGTTTCTGATTAAAAAGAAAGACAGAAAAATTAAGAAAAGATAGGGGGATTGAAAAAAGATTCCTTTGTACCGGTAAGTGCTGGCATAATACAAGCCCTGTTCCTCGGCTATCTGGGGATTGTTTAAAATATAGGGAGAAAAGACATTGTGTTTGATTGGTTGATTGGGAGAAAAATAGTTAGTAAACAAACTTGGAATAAAGGGTGTGCTAAAAGTAATTGACTTATCGGCCAACCAACTGTTTCGAACTTGTTTTGACCAAGCAGAATCAAGAGCGTTTTTAAAAAGGGTTTGGTTGTAGAACAATGTAGGAATATTTACAAAGAAAAGTATTAGCCCAAAAATAAATAAGTG
>CAZSLG010000016.1:11562-12476 GCA_964607745.1 uncultured Gammaproteobacteria bacterium
TAAACACCTTAAATGGGTCTTTTTGAGAAAAATATGCCTTAACGGTGAATAGAGAGATGCAAAAAAGAGCGAATAGTATCGAAGTAGGATCAAGAAAAACCGAAAAGGATAAAGATAGGGTAAATAAAATAAAATTGGAAAAACTGCTGGTATTACGAAATAGTTTTATAAGAAAATAAATAGATAACAGAAGAAAAAAAACGTGGGGAGAATGACGATAAAAAGTAGTTGAATATTTCCAACTAAGGGTTCCCAGACCATATAGTGTAGCCACCAGAAGCGATGAATTAAAATCCAAAAAAAGAAGAAAAGAAATAGCAAAAATCATCAAAACGCCGAGAGCACCAAAAAGAGCATTAAACATGATGGTAGAGGCTTCAAGACCACTTTCGGCGACGATTCCTTCACGTTGACCGTTGTAGGGAAGAGATAAAAGGTGGTATTTGTTGGCCATTTTAGAAAAAAGATAAAAAGGTATGGCGAAGAAAGACTCTCCGGGCGATCGACCAGAATATACTTTTTTATCTTGGGAGATGACGTCAGGCCAGATTAATTCGTCATCACCATCAAGGACGTAAGAGTGCTTATCGACTATTGATTGGGTTAACCGATACTGAGGCGAGTCAACAGAGTTTTGGAGCCCAACATTGGAAAAAAAATAGATGGCTAGAAAGAATAAAAATAATGGCAATAACTTAATGTAAGTTTTCATAGATTAGAACTTTGGGGTGGTCGTAGACAGTAAAGGCTTCTTCGGCGGTATCGTCACGGAGATATAGACCGGGGTAAAGACAGTCTGTATCTTTAGTAAACCAGCTCTTGTCTAAAGGTTTATCGGTGGGACCAAAATAGTAACAGGATTTTAAAAATGGCAGAGAAAGGCCAAGGTAAGAATTAAATTCTATCAGAGGTTT
>CAZSLG010000017.1:0-12162 GCA_964607745.1 uncultured Gammaproteobacteria bacterium
GCCGCACTCGCGCGGCGTCTCGTACCTTGCCCTGACGCGAATTCCCAATGTGTGAGCTGTTATAACGAAGTTCGAACGTTTTTTAAGAATAATTATTAACTTGGAGCTCACAGCGTCGGCCCACCGCCCGCACCGGTGGGCCTAGCTGTTCGCGTTATTTATAATTCCGCTTTGCGGAAAAAATATCGGCTCGATGAAAACGCAAAAATTTTTAATGTGCTTTGTACCTACTTATCTAAAAAAACTACAAACTGGACACAACCAATAAGAATTTACTGGTCGTGCAGGATGTTCTTTATTATTCCTGTTGTTCCCAAAATCGTGGTAAAGTGTGCATTCTTTTTCAAATGCTGATAGTGGACTATTAAAGTATCCGTATTTGAATGAGTTGTATCCTTTATTAACCCACGATTTAAGCCGATTATTAATATCACTGTCTGACCTTCCTACATAATCGATAATATATCCACCTTCACTATTTAAATGTCCTAAAGCATAAGCCCCGGGAGATTTGTATACAACAATTAAATCGATATTTTCCGCTGTTAATGTGTATGGACCACTTAAACCTGAGTTTGCCATATGTTTGACAATTCTCTCCTTTCCTGACAATATGTTAATAAGAGGCGTCAAGTGCCTTGTAAAAAAGCTGTTACCTTGCACGGGGCGGCTTTTTTATTAACTTAATTGTAAACCCTTGACGCTATATTTACAATAGATATTCGCCCTAATTTCTGCATTTGAAATGTATGATTTGTGAGAGTGTTGATAAATTAGACAATATTGTTATATTTTGATATAATACCGTTCATGAAACGACTTAAATTTGATTCTGCCAGAGAGAGATTTAAGATTATGGCTGAGAATCGAACTAATAAAATTCTCACCGCGATAAATGTGTTGTCACATTGTTCAAATAGAGCATTGTATGATTTCACTGACGATGAAATTGATAGGATATTTATAGTAATCGAAGAATCAATTAACGAGGCAAAAATTAAATTCAAGAAGAAAGAGAAAATTAGATTTAAACTCTAATTTTGAATTAGACCTAAGAATTGGGAATAACTACTGATTTCTTTGTAATTAACACTAATGGCATCAAAATGTTTTTTGGCGGAATCAATTTTCATCTTTTCGCTTGGTCTCATATTATTAAGGTTACCCTTGGTTTCAATCACAAAATATAATTTTTCAGTTTCCTTGCCCTCTAGATCTCTTTTGATGGTTACAATTGCCCAGTCGGGATTATAGTCGCCGATAGGTGTCGGTATCTTGAACCAAGCCGGTAACTTTAAGAAAAGTTTCACTTTTTCGTCCTGATCAAGATTGATGGCGAAATTCTTTTCGATATCAGAATCAAAAATAATTGCGTCGTAGATTGAGTGGTCAACTTTTTGAATTGAATCTTTGTATCCATGTTCATTAACAAAGTACTTTAAATCGTATTTTTCCGGCAATAATTCATAGTTTATCTGTTCAATTAAGTTTTTATTTAATTCATCATTGATTATTCTGATGGATTCAAAAGCAAACTTTTCTGGATTGTTGAAAAATGATTTTAAATCACTAACACCTAAAATAATTGAGGCAACGGTTCCCCGAGTCAATTTGGTTTCATTTTTGATAATTTCAACTATATCGAAATTTCTAACACTGTCGGTAAATTCTCTCGAATCGTCCCCAATTATTATGGTTTCGATTCCTTGTTTGGCAATATCTAACCCTACTCGCTCAGTTTTTATCCTTGGTTTTTGCAAGTTAATTTCTTTGCCAATACGTTTGGTACACTCTTCGATTAGTTTTGGAGTATCGACCGAAACAATATATCTTGTCTTTTTTGATATCTTTTCCCATAGATTTTTAAAATTTTCATCTTGGTCAAAATTTGGCTTTAGGATAACTTTGTAGCTTTTTTTCGCGTTTTCTGGGGCTGGTGGAGCTTTATAAATTCCATCTTCTATAAATTCACCCTGAAGTCTAGAGACGTAATCAACGTAATTTTCATTAGCGATAATCGATAGTAGATTAACTTGTTTACTAAACACTCTCTCACCATCTTGATTGACACAAATCCGCATCCCTCGCCCAATTTCTTGTCTCTTTTTCGTAATTGAAGTAGTGGCATTTAGGGTACAGATATTAAATACGTTGGGGTTGTCCCATCCTTCTCGTAAGGCTGAATGAGAGAAAATAAACTCAGTCGGTTCGTCAAAAGACAGTAGACGTTCTTTATCTTTCATGATTAATTCGTATGCCTCTTGGTTTTCCGCAATACTTTTCTCCCTTTCTAAATACTCATCATTTTTCTTGGCAAAATAGCCACTGTGGACTTTATTGACATCCGATAAATCAAAGCCAAATTCTTTTTTAATAGTTTCAAATTCTTGGATAAATATTTGCCTTATTATTCCATCTTCTTTAACATAGTTATCAACTTTGTCAATAAAAAATAGGCTTAAAACCTTAATTTTTTGTTCCTCTAATTTTTTCTTTTTGGCAAAATGGATTCGAATTGTTTGGCGAATCTGTTCCCGCATTATTTCTTCTTTTTCTTTGCCGGTATTTTGTCCTAATTTAATAGATATACCGTTTTTAAACTTTATTGAGCCTTGAACTCCAAAATCGAAATTATCGACGGTCATGCCATCGACAATATAACCCTCGTAGGAATTGTTGCTGGTCTTGAAAGCCAGATCATCATTTCTTTTAACGACAATTTTTTTACTTTTGACATTTCCACTATCGTCTTTGGCTAAAACCTCAAGAGTAGCTTTGATATCAGTCTTGCTGGATTTAACATCAACTAGGTTTATATAGGCATTCGAAATACCACTGTCGTCATCGGTGACCGAATACACTTCAATTTTCTTAACTAGACCCAGTTGATAGGCGTCGCACGCTGTTAGTTGATACATGAGACTATAGGGGTTTTTATGGGTGGCAGAGTAGCGGAGTCGAAAAAGTGAGTTAAATTGTTTTAGTTTTTCCTTGGTAGCTTCACCTTCCATATTTTGGGGCTCATCCAGAATTAGAATTGGTCTGGTTTTTTGAATAAAAGTAATGGGTTGCTCGCCCTGCATTTGATCTCGTTCTCCATAAAGTACATTGGCGTCTTTATTAAAAGCCCCAACTGTCATTATCATTATTTCCAAATTATTACTGTCAGCGAAATGTTTGACTTGGGAAAGATTTTTGGATTGATATTCGCAATAGGTGTATGGGATATTGTCGTATATTTCTCGAAAGTGGGCTCTGGTTAGTTCCAGTGTTTTAATTACACCTTCACGAATAGCCACCGAAGGTACAAGAATAATAAACTTTTTCCATCCAAATTTTTTATTAAGTTCGAATATTGTCCGCAAATATACGTATGTTTTACCAGTACCTGTTTCCATTTCTACTGAAAAATCGAAATCCTCCACTATCCCACCGTTACCGATCTTATTGATTTCATAGATTTTTCTGGCATTGGCCAAAACTGTGTCGTCATCGATGGAAAGTTGATTGGCATAGATTCCAAGCAAACTTTGACTAGAGAAGTTGTGACCGTCTATTTTTGCTTGACCCTCAAAGATATTAACTATCGAATTAATGGCGTCGAGTTGGAATTCTTGGTTTGGGTCAAACTTAAATTTCATCATGATTAAATTGTTTTTAGTCCCAAGTTAAGGCTAATATTAGCTTTATCTGAATCGGAAAGAGCATTGTCGTAACAGACAAAAGTTTTGCCTTTAAATTCAAAACTGGATAATTTTTTGACCGACTCGGCTGATATTTCTTTATCAAGACAAATTCTCATTTCTGATTCTCCGTCAGTCACAATAAATAGGTGGTTACCGTCAACACTGCTTTCGACAATTTTTGAGTTAAGAGAAAAACCTTCTTTAACGATGTTCTCATAAACAATATTGATTGGTTCGATAGATTTATCGAGAAGTGATGTTTGTTGAGCTCTAGTCAAATATTCGGAAAATGATTTTTGATTTTCTTCTTCTGTTTTCGACGGATCAAATTCGTAACTAATATCTGGGTAGTTTGATGGTGCGAGTTTAAATACCTTGAAACCATTATTAATTGGCTTTGGATTGTCACCGTATCCTTTAATTACCCTTCGAGCTCTTTCTTTGGTAATGTCGGCAATAGTTTTGTACCCCGCCTTGTACGCTTCGCTGTCAGGCGATGTTGGTTCTGGCAATTGGACTAAAATAAATTTTCGATTTCCTCCATCTTTTGTGTTTTGTGCCATTACTGCGTGAGCTGTTGTTCCGGAGCCTGCAAAGAAATCGAGTATGAGATCGTTTTTGTCGGAACCTATTTCGAGAAGTCTCTCGATAAATATTGATGGCTTAGGATATGGAAATATGCGTCCATTTCCCAGTAGGGTAATAATTTCTTCTGTACCATGTTCTGTATAAATATCACCTATAAGCGAGAATGCTTTTGTTTTTCTAACAATTCCTTTTCTATCTTTTAAGTATTGTTTAGTACTGATAACCCACCCTTGTTTTGTCTTGTTAAATTCCAATTCACCGAATTTTAATGTGTCTTCAACCTTTTGTTTGCTCCACAACCATTGTCTTCTTGGATTTATTTTCGAACCATCAGGAGCGATTATGGGGAATATTAAATTTTCTCTGTCCTCCATTACTCTTCCTGCCTCTAGTGGGTGAATTCTGTATGGTCCCCTTAATGAAAAGTTCTCATCTTTATGTGTGTAGTAGCGTTTAATAGATTCCTCGTTAACGGGTACTTCAATATTATTTATTTGGTTAATCTGTTTAGCGTAAAATAAAACGTATTCATGAACAGTAACCAGGTATTTTTCCTTTGAACCCCCACCATATCTTTTTTTCCATATTATGCAGTCAATAAAATTTTCTTCACCGAATATTTCATTCATAATCAGTCGCAAGCCTTGGATTTCATTATCATCAATACTGACGAAAATAACCCCATCATCTTTCAGTAGATTCCAGGCTAGTTTCAATCGTGGATACATCATTGATAACCAATCGCTATGATATCTACCATTAGTTTCACGATTAATGGTATCTGTTTTATTTCCTTCTTCATTCAATTGTCCTGTTTGCTTAAAATAGCTGTTAATTGGGGATTTAAAATCATCGTGGTAAACAAAGTCTCCGCCGGTGTTGTATGGCGGATCGATATATATCATTTTCACTTGTCCAAAATAATTTTTTTGAAAAAGCTTTAATACTTCAAGATTGTCGCCCTCAATAATCATATTTTCGCTCTCGTCAAATTTAATACTTTCGCCTTTGGCTGGCTTAAGTGTCGCCTTGCTTGGAATTAATACGGTCTTGATGGCTTTACTTTTTCCTGCCCAACTAAAATTAAACCTTTCCGGCCTTTCATCGATATCTTGACCTAGAGCTAGTTTTAATTTTTCTAAATCAACCTTTCCTTCGGTAAATACTTCTGGTAATATTTTTTTTAACTCGTCAAGCCTATTTGTCTTAATATCTTTTGATACTTTATTAATATTTTTATAATTGGTACTCATATTAACTATTGTAGCTCAAAGTTGTTTTTTATAATTTAATAGGTTTATCATCCCGACGGTAGTCGGGATACAATATGGTATTCGCGAGCGCAAGAAAGAAAATTGTCTACCGATGGTTGTCAAATAGGTTGTTTTTGTCTAATTGCTTCGTCCAACCACATCCACAGTTCTTGTCTATTTTTTGCAAATTTGGGTGTTCTGTTTGGCCATATAAAAGCGCCATATTCAGCGGGTAAATTGTTGGATTCTTTAAATCTCATCATAATGAACCTGTAAGCATATTCTGCAAAATCTGTACGTTTGGGGCTTTGAGAAGTGTGAAGGTTGTCTTCAACACAGTCTTGTAATACCCATAGTTCATACCAAAGAGGCCTTAATAATCTTTCTGAATTTTGTTCTTTGAAAAATATATCAATCCTATAAATCTCTGAACCTACAGAAACGGGGTTTATATAATCAACTCTTATAGAAATATTGTCGTTAACTACGAAATCGTAATAGTCTTTTGAATCTACTATGAACTTTGAAATACTTTTACCTTCTGCAACTGCTTTCTGTTTGATTTCTGCAATTGTTTTTTTATCAAGTCTTAGAGATAATCTTGTATTGGTTACCATGGTAACCAATATTGTATATAGTCTATAGTTTAAAGTCAAATAATCAATGTATCTGTATTAAACGTTTTAATACAAGTCGGGATACAATAATGTATTCTCGCGCGCGCAAAAAAGAAAATTCCGCAAAGCGGAATTATAAATAACGCGAACAGCTAGGCCCACCGGTGCGGGCGGTGGGCCGACGCTGTGAGCTCCAAGTTAATAATTATTCTTAAAAAACGTTCGAACTTCGTTATAACAGCTCACAAGGTATGGTGTTGAAGAGTAGTTTTGCTGTGTAAGAGAATAGTACCGATAAAAATGAAAAAAATAGAGATGAAGTTGGCGATTTTGAAATCACCAATAACCCAGGTGTCATGGCGGAAATATTCGGTGATGAGGCGGATTAGACCGTAACCTATGAGGTATTTGGCGGTGGCCAGACGGGGAAAGTAATGCAAAAATAAAAACAGTACAAAACAAAGTAACGATTCCAGCCACCAAATGGAGATTTCGCCGTTGACGAAATTACCAAAACGGCCAATAGATTGGCATAAGGGTAATACAAGTGCTAAGTTATTAGTAATAAGTAAAAAGTTGATTTTATAAATTTTAGAGAATAAAAATATAAATATGAAACCGGCAATCAGGGCACCGTAAATTCCCAATCCCCCACCCCGGGTGTTAAAAATTTGTAAAAAATTTTGGGAATAATATGACCACTGATCAATAACGTGATACAAGCGGGCGCCAGTTAGAAGAGAAATTAAGAGACCGATTATAAAAATATTTATTAGTTTTTTAGGAACAAGGGTGTTGTTTTTTTCAAAGAGGTAGATGCCTAGAGAAACGGAAAGGCCGATGATGAGTCCATAGAGTGACATGTGGGCCCTGCGAGGATCGGACTCGCGACCAACTGCTTAAAAGGCAGCTGCTCTACCACTGAGCTAAGGACCCGGATATTAGATAGCTCTGGCGTGTGGTTTGCGCAGGAAATAGAGCTTGGCCCGACGGATTTTGGTTTTGGGAGAACGAATTTTTTTGATGGAATCAATCCAAGGAGAAGAAATTGGGAAAATACGTTCTACCCTGATTCCATCAGTGGCATTTTTGGCAACCAGAAAGGTTTTACTGTCACCCTGACCTTTGATGGCCAAAATAACTCCGTCAAAAGCCTGAAGTCTTTCTTTATCTTTTTCTCTGATCTTATAATTGACCTTGACGGTATCGCCAATGTCAAACTCTAGATCTTTATGAGTAAATTTTAGTGCCATAGTAGTAGGGTATTTTATCTTGAGTTGAGGATAGAGTCAATTTCTTGTTGGAGTTTTTGGCTGTATTTAACACCATAGGAAAGCGGTATTTGTTTGCCGTTTGGCAGAATTATTAATCCACGGTGACCATTGGGATTGTCTTTTAATAGACGATTTAGTTCCATTAACTGGCTCTGGCTGGAACCCTGAGGAACTTCAATGACAAAGTCAAATTTCTTAACCGTGTCGGGAAGATTTTCGGCCAAAAGATCGATTAAAACAGATTTGGTGTCGTTTCGGGAATTGGTTTTACCCTCGATGTAGACAGCCTGATTTTCTTTTAGTAATGATAGGTGGTTTTGGTAGGCTTTGGGGAAGACAACCCCTTCGATTACCCCACTTTCATCACTTAATGTCACAAAAGCCATGGGTGAATTGTCTTTTTTGGTACGAATTACTTTAAAACGAGTGACAACACCAACAAACTTAACCGTCAGGTTATCTTCGCGATTTAATATTTCGCTAATTTTAGGTAGAGAGGCTTGACGAAAAGGGGCCAGTATTTTGGAAATCGGATTTTCGGTAACGTAGATTCCGAGAAGCTGTTTTTCCTGATCCAACCTATCTTTTTCGGTCATGGCGGTAACTGTGGGGAATTTATCAACCACGGCCTGTTGCCCTTTTTCCTCACCACCGTCAAATAAGCCAAACTGACCATTGCTTCTTTTGGAGGTGATTCGATCACAGCTACTTCGAATAATTTCTAATCCAGCCAAAATGGCGTTTCTTTCGGCAAATTTATCAAAAGCACCAACCTTAATCAGACTTTCTAAAACCTTTTTATTAACTTTTTGACCACTGACCCGGAGACAGAAATCGGAAAAGTTTTTAAATACACCCTTAACATTGCGTTCTTTGAGAATCAGATCAATGGCAACATCACCAACGTTTTTGATAGCCGAAAGACCAATACGGATGGACATTTTCTCCAGAGACTCTGAGTTTTCTTCCATTTCAAAACCTTTTTGGGAGAGATTGATATCCGGCGGAGAGACGGTGATACCCAGATGCCGGCACTCTTCAATACCGGCACTAACTTTTTCTGAGTCGTTGGCTTCAGCGGTTAAGAGAGCGCACATATACTCAACCGGATAATTGGCTTTCATGTAGGCAGTACGATAGGCCAGCATGCCATAAGAAGCAGCGTGAGCTTTGTTAAAGCCATAAGAGGTAAAGGGCTCAATGTAACCAAAAATTTCTTCAGCTTTTTTGAGAGTATAGCCGTTTTTAACACAACCCTCAATAAATTTTTCTTTTTGAGCATTCATTTCTTCAGGTATTTTTTTACCGATAGCTTTGCGGAACTTATCAACGGTCACCCAATCATAACCGGCAAGTTCGATGGCAGTGTTAAGACAGTCATCTTGATAAACCAAAAGTCCATAGGATTTGTTTAAAAACTTTTCCATTTTGGGGTCAAAGTAAGAGATTTTTTTCGGATCATTTTTACGGGCAATATATTCAGGAATAATAGCCATGGGTCCCGGTCGGTAAAGAGCCACCATAGCCATCAGGTCTTCGACCCGATTGGGCTTTAATTCTTTTAGCCATTTGGTCATTCCCTCGCCGCCGAGTTGAAAGACACCCATGGTGTCTCCCCGGGAAAGCATGTCGAAAGTTTTCTTATCATCAAGGGGAATTTTACGGAGGTTAATATCAATTTTTTTGATTTTGCGGACATTAATGACCGCCTGTCGAAGAAATGAAAGATTTCTGATTCCCAAAATATCGTATTTGATAAGACCAATATCTTCACAGGCGTGAAATTCATATTGGGTAATGGGTTTATCGCCACCGGTTTCGGTTTGGGTCGGACAAAAATCATTGATAGTGGTGGGAGAAATAACCAAACCACAAGCGTGAACCGAGATATGGCGGGCGCAACCTTCGATTTGCTTGGCGGTTGACAGAATTTTTTTAGCATCAGGATCGGTGTCAAACATCATCTGAAGCTCGGGGGTGGTGTTTAGGGCTTTATCAATAGACATGGGAAAACCCTGAGATCCGAGAGGAATAAGTTTGCTGATTTTGTCACCGACAGCATATTCATAACCAAGAGCTCGGGCGGTATCCCGAACAGCCCCTCGGGCCATCATTCGACCAAAGGTGCAAATTTGAGCGACGGCGTTGGCCCCGTATTTGTCACTGATGTGATAGAGCATTTCCTGACGTTGATCATCGGCCACATCCAGGTCAATATCCGGAGGAGAAGGTCGATCCTTGTTTAAAAAACGTTCAAAGGGGAGCTGATAAACCAGAGGGTCAACAGAAGTAATACCTAAAACAAAGGAAACAAGGGAGCCGGAAGCAGAACCTCGGGTATTGGTGGGAGTATCATTTTGCTCACACCACTCGATAAAATCTTTCATGATCAGAAAATAGGGGGCATAACCCTTGGGGCAGATCACATCCAGTTCGTAATCAAGACGGTTTTTTATTTCAGGGGTGATTTTGCCGAAAAAATCTTTGGCGTGTTTTTGGGTGATCTTTTTTAAGTAGTCCTCAGCGCTAGTTTTGGGTGGCAATTTAAACTTAGGAAAAAACCACTTGCCTAGTTCGATTTCCAAGTTACACATATCTGAAATTTTTTCAGTGTTTTTGATAGCATCAGGGAGGTCGGGGTAGAGAGAAATCATTTCGTCCTGGTTTTTGACGTAGTAGTCTGAAGTTTCGTACATAGATAAACGATTGGGAGTGTTGGTGGTAGTTTG
This sequence comes from uncultured Gammaproteobacteria bacterium, assembly GCA_964607745.1. Classification (GTDB taxonomy): domain Bacteria; phylum Patescibacteriota; class Microgenomatia; order UBA12405; family UBA12405; genus UBA12158. The sequence goes on from CAZSLG010000017.1 coordinate 10,148, forward strand.
GGTATTAATCATTACCAGAACGTCCTGAGCAAAGGCCTCTTCTTTTTTTAGATAATGTGAGTCATTGGTGGCTACCAGAGGAATGCCTAATTCCCGGCTAATTTTGATGATACCTCCGCTAAACTTTTCAAAATCTTTGATTCCCGGGTGACGCTGAATTTCCAGATAATAGTCAGAGCCAAAAAGTTGCTGGAATTTTTTGGCACTATCGCGGGCGGAATCATACTGATTATTTAAAATAAATGATCCAACTTCTCCTTGGGGACAGGCACTGGTGCAAATAAGACCCCCATGATATTTTTCTAAAATTTCCCAGTCGATTCGGGGTTTGTAATAAAAACCTTCCAGGTGGCCAAGAGATACAATTTTGATGAGGTTTTGATAACCCTCCTTGTTTTTGGCTAAAAGGATTAGATGGTGGCTTTTGCGGTTTTGGCTGGTTTTGACGTGCCGATCTTGGGGACAGGTGTAAATTTCGCAGCCGATAATTGGTTTAATGTCATTTTTAACCATGGTTTTGTAAAACTCAATGGCTCCATAAAGATTACCGTGATCAGTGATGGCACAGGATTTCATGTCAAAGTCTTTGAGAACAGCGGCTAGTTTTTTGATTTTGGTTAAACCATCAAGAAGTGAGTATTCGGTATGAAGATGAAGATGGACAAAGTCGGGCACGGATTAATTATCGATTTAGTAACCTCAATTTTCAATGAAACAGAGTAGGTCAAATAGTGTCTGTACGGACAAAATGCTGTAATTACAACATTTTCTCAAGGGTGGTGATACGATCAGAAATTGGCGGATGGGTACTAAACAGACTGGCTAGTTTATTGCCTTTAAATGGGTTACAAATGTAAAGTGAGGCGGTGGCGGTGGAGGCAGTCTCTAGAGTGTTTTGGTCGGCTGCTAATTTTTTTAGAGCACCGATGAGCCCACTTGGTTGACGGGTAATCATAACGGCGCTGGCATCGGCGAAATATTCCCGGCGGCGGGAAATGGCTAGTTGAATCAATTGGGCGATAATCGGGGCAAAGATGATCAGAATGAAACCGATAATCATTAAAATACCACTGTCTTTACGGTCATTATCGGAGCCAAGAAAGTGCCGGCGGGTACTTAAATTGGTTAAGATAGATAAGGTACCGATTAAAATAGAAACCAGAGTCATTAATCGGGTGTCAAAATTTTTAATGTGGGATAACTCATGGGCGATGACTCCTTCAAGCTCGGCGCGGTTGAGTTTGGAGAGTAGCCCGGTAGTGGCACAAATGGAAGCATGGGTGGGATCACGGCCAGTGGCAAAGGCATTGAGAGCAGCCGAATCAATCACAAATATCCGGGGTGGCGGGACGGAAGCAGCCAGAGCCAAATTTTCAGTGACGGTATAAAAATCAAAATATTCTTTTCGGGTAGCCGGTTTGGCGCCATTTAGTTTGAGAGCGATTTGGTCCCCGGCAAAATAGCCGACCAAGGCTGAACCGGAAGAAAAAATAATAGCCAGGGGAATAAGCTCCGGGGAAGAATAGCTTTGGGCTATTAAATAGACAGTACCGACAATAAAGGCGACGAATAAAAAAATAATGATGGCAGAGCGTCGCTTGTTGCCGGAAATTTGTTCGTAGACGTTGACCATTAATTAAGTTTTACTTCGGGATTCTTAGTTTCAGCCGAAGATACCTCGAGGAACTCTCCGGAGATGGGAGTATCCAGACCTTTTTGAGCCACAAAGCCCATGAGAGGTGCAATCCAGAGTCCGGGAATGGTGGAGATTTTGATATTAAAATCAGCCGAAAGATCAATAAGTAGTCGGCGAGCATACATAACTTTATCGGCAGTGTCCCGCAGTTCTTCCATGAGGCTGCTGACAATGGTTGACGATTGGATTTGGGGATTGGACTCAGCAATCATACGAAAAGAACGCATAGTTCTTCCCAGATAGGCTTGGGCGGCATCAATAGCTTTGGGATTGTTGGAATCAATGGCCTTTTCAATAAGTTTACGGGCTTCAGCTAATT
>CAZSLG010000018.1:0-11508 GCA_964607745.1 uncultured Gammaproteobacteria bacterium
TTTTCATCTAGGTTTTTAGCTTCAACGTTTTCAGCAAAAAAACCGGGTATATCGGACCAGGTGAGGGCTTTGGGTTGATTAAAAATAATTTTATTATGCATATGACAGTTTCGAAATTCTTCCCGCCACTTTTCGGAAAAGGTGCGGTCGGTAACAAATTCGAGCTGTCCCGGACTGAATCCAACAACAAGTTTGGCCCGAGAGAGGAGGATATTCCACAGCAGTTGTTTAATTCCGGCTTGGCCTTTATAGATATTGATGCTTTTTTGCTCCTCGTGGGTATTTTCCAGTTCTTTGATGCCGTTATAAAAGTCAGAAAGATTTTTTAAAAGAAAGTGGGTTTTCTCCGATTCTTGTTCGAGGGTGAGCTGGAGAATTTTAGGGTTGGTAATTTTATAAAAGGTAGTTTTGCCCACCTTTTTGGAAATAACATAACCCTTATCAATCAGGCGTTCGGTTTCCAGATAGATAGAGCTTCGGGGTTGATGGATTCTTTGGTGGATGTGAACAACGGTCGATTCGGGGTGAGAGGCCAAATCAAGGTAGATTTTGATTTGTTTTTTGGAAAGTCCGAGTTGAGTCAAATAATCGTTTGGTGTCACCATCTGTCAATAATTATGACATCAGTTTGGAGTTATGGCAATGCTTTGATATAGTCCGGTTATGACTAAATATTTGCGAGTTGAGATTCCGGGTGAAGCTGTTGCTACTGTGCCCTTGACGGGGGTTTATGGTAGGGAACTTTTGAAAAGGCCCCAATTTCGTGTTGCGGAAAATGGTGGGGGTAGTGTTGCGGTAAGTGGAGTACCCGGAGTGGCTCAAAATGTTGAAGTGGGAATTATGGATGGGGTGACAGGGAAGAGGGCGGCAACTGCGTTTACTTCTCGGGAGAGGGTAGTTAAAATTAATTCGGGCGTAAGTTTTGAAGTGGAATTGCCACCCGCTTTTTTGGCTTTGCCCGTTAAAATGAGAGTGGAAGAAAAGTTATGAAAATAAAAATTAAGGATTTAAAGGACTTAGTAAAAGGTGCTTTAGAGAAATACGGCTATACGCCGGAAGAGGTTTTGGTAATTTCAGAGGTGATGATGTATGCCCAGCTTCGGGGAAATAATCAGGGTATTGTAAAGCTAATTGGTAAGGGGGTACCAAAAAACAGAGGAAGTTTAATGCCAGTGGTGGTCAAGGAAACACCAGTGTCAGGACTGGTGGATGGAAGGGGTACATATTCAATGCTGGTGGTAAACAAATTAGTGGAGATGGCTTTGGAGAAGGCAAGGAAAGCGGGGGTGGGAATTGTGGGTAATTTTAATACTGCGGAATCATGTGGGGCGTTGGGATATTATGCAAATCGAATTGCTAACCAGGGATATATCGGCAAAATTATGCCTCACTACCATTACAATTGACGGCACCGTATGGATCAAATCAGGCGTTGTTTTGCACCAATCCATTGGCATATGGGATTCCCACTGCAGGTGAGCCAATTGTGTTGGACATGGCAACATCGGCGATGGCATTTTTTGGTTTGATTGAAGCAAAAACGGCTGGTAAACAAGTGCCGGAAGGTGTAGGTTTTGATACTGAGGGCAAGCCAACGACTGATCCGGCTGAGATTTTGTCCGGGGCAATTGCGACGATAGGGGGATATAAAGGTTCAGGTTTGGCATTGATAGTGCAGATATTGTCGAGTGCGTTAGTAGGTGCAGATTATTTTCATACCGGGAGTGCGAATGGGGGTAATCTGGTAATGGCGATTGACCCGGATATTTTGAGACCGACAGCACAATTTAGGGAATCAGTGTCGGATATGGTGGTAAAAGTTAAGTCGACACGAAAAATTGATGGGGTGAAGGAGATTCTAGTGCCGGGAGAAAGAGGAAATCGTTTAGCTAAACAAAGGTCGGAATCTGGGGAAATCGAAGTGGAGGACAATTTGTTGATTGAATTAAGGAAAATTGGCCAATAAATGTGTTTGGAAACTAGTGAGCGAGTTTCCACAAAACATCAAAGATAAAGCGTTCCTGGTCGGTGACTTGCTGGTTATATATTTCCACCCCAAAGACATTTTTAGCATCCCACTGGACAATGGCAAAAACATTGTTGTAGATAAAAGTTTCCTGGGTGATTTTGAGGATTTTGGGATCGATAACCCGGGTTTGCCAGGCACTGGTCGGGATTTTTTGATATTTTTCTTTGGTGAATTGGTCAACCCGGTCTTTGATTTCAAGGGTGCCGGGGTTGGCAATAAGTTGGCTTTTAATATTTTGGGAAGCGTACTGGTTCCACCAGCGGATAATAAAGAGTTTACCCAGAGGTTCACTTAGGGTTTTGTAGGCAAAACTTTTAATAACAGTTTGAGTTTTAAGAGAATTCCAGATTAATTGTTGAACTTCTTCTTTGCCGGAGTAGTGGATGACTTTAATCTGATTATCTTTAGACTTTTGCAGACTGTTAATGGCCGGCAGAAGCTGCTGGTAATTATTTTTAACCAGATTTACTTTGTCCTCGAGAGATTTAATTTTGTTTTGTAAGAAGTCGGGAGAGGCGGCCTGATATTTGGTGGTGTGCCACTGGGCGTTTTTGGCCAGGTAGCCACTTTTTTCCAGTTGGTCGCAAAGGCGGTAGACAGTGGTTCTTTTAAGGTGAGTGTCCCGAGCAATATCGAGAATGGTGGCGGTACCATTTTTTAAAACGGACAGATAAATAAAAGATTCGTCCGGATTGAGTCCGACTTGAATTAGAAAATCAAGAATTTTCGGATCGGGTGTTATGTCCATATCTTGGACAACAATTATACAAAAGTCAAAATATTTTGTAAAGTAGGGGCCGAAAATGAAAATAACAGTTTTAGTACCAAAATCGGAGTTCTCCCTGAAGCAACAGAAAAAGCTGGCAAATCTGGGGGAAGTGGTCTATACCGACAGTCGGAGAGAATACCCGATAGGCGAGCTAGTGAATATAGCTGGGGGCTCGGAGATTTTGGCGGCCGATCCGGATAATTTGGGTGGGTTTGAGAAGGCTAAGTCAAAGCTGACGGTTTTGATGGAGAGTTTACCCAAGCTAAAAGGGGTGGCACTAGCTTCTAGTGCGTCTGAATGGATTGATCTTGGGTATTGTCAAAAAAGAGGCATAGTGGTGACCAACGTGCCCGGTTACTCGACAGAATCAGTGGCAGAGCATGCTTTAGGTTTGATGATATGTCTGGCCAAAAAGATTATCGTTAACGATCGGAAAAGCCAAGCCGACGGGGACAGTAAGTATGATTTGGGGATGGGGTTTGAGCTGAAGGGAAAGACTCTTGGGATAATCGGATTGGGAAGTATTGGTAGTCGAATAGCCCAATTGGGTCAGGCAATAGGGATGAGGGTAATGGCTTATAATCGGAGTCCCAAAAGACAGGCAGGGGTGAACTTAAAAACTCTAAACGAAGTTTTATCGGGATCTGACATATTATCAATTAATTTAGCTTGTGATGCGGAAACCTATCATTTTATTTCCACAGAAGAGTTAGAAAGAGTGAAAAAAGGAGTAATCATGGTTGATTTAATCGGGCCGGTGCCGGCAGACAAGGAAGTGGTAGATAAGAAAGCCTTGGCGACGGCTCTAAAAAGTGGCAAAGTAGCGGCTTTTGCCTATGAAGCGGAAGATTTGGATAATAATCCGTTATCAGGAATTGAAAATGCCATTGGTTTGAAGGGTTTTGCCTGGTACACCCGGGATGCTTTGGATCGGGCTAAAGCTATTTGGACGGACAGCATCGTGTCAATAGCTTCGGGAAAGGCGATTAATGTAGTGGAAAAATAGGGGTTAAAATTCGGGAAAAGAATAGAGATAAATGTGGCGGGAGTGTTTGACGGGGGAAAGGTGGCGGAAGGGATAGATATTGGTAACCAGGCGGACAGGGTGATTAACTTTTTTTTCGAGAAAGTGTTGGAGACGGTCCATTAAACTAGGTAAAAGGTAGACAGTTATCACGGTAGCCTGACGAAAGTCAGCCTGCCAAAAACTTTTCCAATAGACGGTGACTAGTTTATCAAACTTGGCCCGATGAATCCGACGGCGGGAGAGCCAAACTAAGAAAGGATTGATTTCGTAGCCGATAGCTTTGGCTCCGAGTCGGGCAGCGGTCAAAAGAATCCGCCCGTCTCCGGAACCAAGGTCAATCAGGGTATCTTTTGGGCCGGTTTGGGCAAGTTTTAGCATTTGGGTGACAGCTAAGTCAGTGGTTGGAAAGTAAGTAGCGCCGGGATGTAAAAAATGGGCATAAAATTGATAGGCGATAAGAAATATATCAAACCATATGAGAAAAAACACCAGAAAAAGAAGTAAATAAAATATGGGGATGGAGATATTTATTTGATTTTATTTAAATAATCGAGGGCGTTTTGGTTGGCGGGGGAGTATTTTAGATTTAATTCAAAATATTTTTTCGCCAGATCGTATTTTTTTTGATTAAAATAAAGGAGGCCGAGATCGAAATAGGCATGGTCGTAGTTGGGTTTAAAATCGATGGCTTTAAGATAATTGGTTTCGGTTTCTAAAAGATTATCGGTAGCGTGGTAAAACTTAGCCAAAAGATAGAAAGTTTTAGCGTCGGTGGGAGCCAGGAGAGCGGTTTGATGAAGAGTACTGATGGCCTGGGAATAATATTGACTATCAAAAGTGGCCAGATAAGTGAGGGCTTGAGTGCGTTCTTTGTAGAAATTAATATTAAGTGGAGAAATAATCAGGGCCAGATCGGAAAATTTAAGAGAGTTGGCGGCAAACTCTGAGGCAGAAGAAGTGTCTTTATCTAGAAAGTAGGCGGCAGAGAGTTTGGCAGACATAACCGATAGACGGCTGAGGTAGACCGGCTCATGGGGATTGAGTTGATAGCATTTGAGAAGATATTGATAGGTTTTGACATATTGATTTTGATTGTCTTCCCGGTCGCTTTGAGCCAAGACAATGTCGGCAAGGTAATAGTTAAATAGATAAGTAGATAAGTAGATAAGTAGATAAGTAGAAAAAAGAAGAAGCGGAAAGCGAAAGAAATGGGGAGTATGGATGGGGGCGGGGGTCAGGGTAAGGATAGGGAGAAGAAAAAAGAAAAGGGAAACGACAACCACACTAAAACCGGCAAAATTGGTGATTAGTATGGATAAATAGGTGGCGAGAATTTCGAAGCGGCGGTGGGAGATAAATAGATGAATAGATAAGTAGATAAGTAGTAAATAAGAGAGAAAGCCGATGGTACCGGTGTTGGCCAAATAATTTAAATATTCGTTATGGACTTTGTTGTAGAGAAATTCCCACTCAGAGGTGAGATTATGAGAGGCCGGACGGACAGAATAGTAGGTGTAGGCAAAGGTTTCCGGACCGGTACCGAAAACGGGATATTTTTGCCAGAGTTTGATGGCTCCCGACCAGACAATTTTTCGGATATCTTCCGAGGGGGTGATGTTAATAGTGGGGTCTGCCGACAGCTGCGTAGTCTGGGCGGGCGGGGAAAATAATATATCTTTGATGGGGTTTGTAATAGTTAGAGAAAGAAAAATGAGGAATAATGGTAAGGCGATGAGAGCAAAACGGGAGAGGGTTTGTTTAAGGTTGAAAAAATAAAATGTACTTAGGGAGACAAGGGCAGCGATAATTCCGGTTTTAGATTTGGTAAACAGTAAACAAAGAAAGAAGACCAAGGTAAGGAGAAGATAAAAGAAGGTGGATTTTTTGTCGGTGGAGTTTTGAAATTTAAAAAGAGAAAAAGGAAGAAGGATACAAAGATAGGCCGAGAGCCAATTGGGTTGGCCAAGGGTGGAAAATACCCGGGTAGAAACGTCCTGAAGCCAAAATTTGGCGTCAATACCGAAGTGTTCGAGAATGCCATAAGTGGCAACAATAAATCCGGAAATCAAGGAAAAGTTAATAATATCGTTTTTAAATTTATCGTCAAGATAATTAACTAAAATAAAAAAGAGGAGACTAAAAGCTAAGAGGGACAGGAGACCGCCGTTGAGGCGGGAGTAGTAGCCGAAAAATGAAGTGTGAACATCAACGGAAAAAATAGTGGAGATGATCTGAGAGAGCAGAAAGAGAAGGAGGGGGAGATTGAGAGGGGTTTTGGAGACCAGAGAAACCTGACCCTTAAAATAATTTAAAACATGAAAAAACAAAATCAGAATGGTAAAAAAGTAAACCAGATACATTTTGGGAACCTCAAAAAGTTCGGAGTTGAAAGTGGTAAAGACCAGGGGGGTGAGAAAAAAGAGGAGGAGATAGAGTAATTTAGTAGCTTTGACCACAAAGTGATTATATACTTAACAGGTGGTCAGGTTAAAAGAATTTATTTCCAACTTTTATTGGCAGATGGGAGTGGATTTGGGAAGTAGTCACATTAGCATTTATTTGAAGGGTAAAGGGATTGTGGTGGATGAGCCATCATCGGTGGCAAAGTTGAAAAAGAAAAAGGGGGGTCAAAGCCGCTTTTTAATGTTTGGACAAAGAGCCAAGGAAACGATGAGTCGAGAGCCAAAATTGATTGAAGTGGTGCAGCCGGTTAAGAAAGGAGTGGTGACGGATTTAGAGGCAGCGGAAGCGTTGGCGGGAAACTATCTGAAATTAATTTTTGAAATACCAAGCGGATATCCCCGGTTGTTAAAACCAAGGGTGGTGGCGGCAGTGAGTAGTCAAATTTCGGAAGTGCAAAGGAGAGCCTACGTTTCGGTATTTAATAACGCCGGTGCGGGTGAGGTAGTTTTAGTGGATAGTGGGGTAGTAGGGGCGTTGGGCTCCGGTTATAATTTAGACGAAAGCGGAGGGGCTTTGGTAGTAGATATCGGTGGAAGTAAAACCGAAATAAGTTTAGTCTCGATGGGGGGATTGGTGATCGGACGGTGTTTGGAATTGGGGGGAGATAATTTCGATGAGGCGATTATAAACTATGTCAAAATGAAGTACGGATTGTTGATCGGCAAAAACAGTGCCGAGAAATTAAAAATTGGTGGTGGAGGGATAGTTCGGGGTCGGGATTTGGAACATAATCTGCCTAAAAGTTTGAGAGTAGGTGGAACGGAAATTCAGGAGGCGGTGGCATTTTTAATTAATAAAATTGTCCGAATGATTAGCGGGGTGTTGGATGAAATGCCGACAGAAATGACGGAGGATATATTGAAAAGAGGAATAATACTGGTTGGGGGAATGGCTCAAATGGTGGAAATTACTAAGGCTATCGAAGAAGAGACAAAAATAAGTACGATGGTGGTGGAAGAACCGGTCCAGGCGGTGATCCGGGGCTGTGGAGTATTGTTGGAGGACCGGGAACTGTTAAAGAGGATCAGAACAATTAACAACCGATGAAGAGATATTGGAGTATTAAACTTTTGGTTTATTTGTCCTTTTTAGTGTTGTTGGCCGGAGTATTAAGGTTGGGTTGGATAAGAGGAGGATATTACCGGCAACAGGCACGGGATAACAAGGTTACTGAGACCCTGATTTTGGCCGATAGGGGACAAATAGTTGATCGGAAAGGCAGGGTGTTGGTTCGAAGTCAGGAGGTTGACGGGATAAAAAGACGTCAATATTTATATGGAGAGGCCTTGGGGGCAGTTACCGGCTATGTGGGAAAAGCGGATGGTAATGAACTTAAATATGGTGTTTGCGGAGGAAAGAAGCTGAATAATATGTCACTTTTAGGCCGGGGTGGAGTGGAGGAAAGTATGGATTGTCAGCTTTTAGGAACCGACGGAAAAAAATTAACTGAAGTTGATGCTAAAGGTAGACTGGTACGGGAATTAGGGACATATGCGGCTGTGGTCGGCAAAGAAGTGGAATTGAGTATCGATGCTTATTGGCAGGAAAAAATGTATCAATTATTGGCCGGTAAAAAGGTAGCGGCGATTGTATCGGAGGTGGGGACGGGTAAAATTTTAGTGATGGCCACCTCCCCAAGTTTTGATCCGAATATGTTTGCCTATGAGCCGGATTCAGTGAAAATAAAAAATTATCTTGAGGACGTAAGGGGGTTACCAATGTTAAACCGGTCAATGGGAGCTAAATATCATCCTGGAAGTGTGTTTAAACTGGCGGTGGCCACAGCCGGATTGGAGGAGGGAGCGATAAATGAGTCATCAACTTTTGAGGATACCGGAGTAATTAAGGTGGGGGAATATAGTTATAGTAATTGGCTATGGACCAAACGGGGAACGACGGACGGAATGGTGGACATTGTCAAAGCGATAAAGAGATCAAATGATATCTTTTTTTATCGTCTAGGGGAAACTTTGGGGTCAGAAAAAATTAAAAAATGGGCGGCAAAATTTGGGTTGGGAATAAAGACAGGAGTGGAGATACCTGCCGAAATTGAGGGATTGGTGCCAGATGCGAAGTGGAAGGAAAAAAACAGTGGGGAAAAGTGGTTTTTGGGAAATACTTATCATCTTTCGATTGGTCAGGGGGATGTGTCGGTATCACCACTACAGATTAACTTGGAAACCAGCGTAATTGCCAACAATGGTAAAAAATGCCAAATGAGTATTTTGAAAAATAGTGATAATAAATGTGAAAGTTTGGGAATTAGCGATAAGACTATTAAATTAATAAAGGCGGGAATGGTGGGGGCATGTTCATCCGGCGGGACAGCTTGGCCGCTTTACAACTTTAAAACCAAACTGGCCTGTAAAACCGGGACAGCCGAAGTGGGAGACGGAACTAAGGATACCCATGCTTGGCTGACGGCCTTTGCACCGGCGGATAATCCCCAAATTGTGATTACAGTATTGGTTGAACGTGGTGGTGAAGGCAGTGATATAGCAGCGCCGATAGTGGGTGACTTTTTAAAAGAATGGTTTGAGGAACCTAATACAATAGTGCCGAGGTACCCGAATTAATTAATAATTCGAAATTTTTAATTCTTAATCAATTTGAAATATTTAATATCAAAATTTTAAACATTAAAACATTTATTTATCAAAAATTGATTATAAATTTTAAATTAAAAATTGAAAATTAAACGCGTGGCGATAGTGGGAAGTAGGAGGATGACAAATTATGGAAGAGAAGTGATTGAGATAATAATGAAGGAAATAAAAGATAAGGCAGAAGTGGTAACAATTGAGGTGGCGGGGTGTAACCGGGAAATAATCAGGCAAGGCGCCAAAAAAATATTTAGAGGAGAGAATTTTGAAAAACTAAATGAGGAGGTGGCAGAATATGCTGATATGCTGGTAATAATTGAGGGTGGGGAAAAGAGCGGGACAATTCTGTTGGCTAATAATTTTGTTGAAAAAGGTAAAAATGTCTATTGTGTACCGGGAAGGATAACTGATGATAATTCCCAGGCCACCAATTGGCTGATATCACAGGGGGCGGGAGTGATTTTTAAAACTGAGGATTTGACAGCTCTGACAGAATAGTTGACAATGATCGTTATGAAAAAGGGTCTGTTGGTAGTCGAGTCGCCGACAAAGGCAAGGACAATTAGTAAGTATTTAGGGGATTCTTTTGAGGTAGTGGCAACAGTAGGACACTTTAGGGATTTGCCCAAAAGTACCATGGGAGTGAAAGTGAATGACGGTTGGGAGATTGAATATGTGTTGGATCCAAAGAAGAAAGAAGTGATTTCTAAATTGTTATCGATGGCGGGGAAAACAGATAAAATATTTCTGGCTTCCGATCCGGATCGGGAAGGGGAGGCAATTGCCTGGCATACTGAGTGGTTATTTCAAAATTCAAATCTCAAGGGTAAGAAGGAAATAAAACGGATTTCCTTTCATGAGATTACAAAAGAAGCGGTGGAGGAAGCATTGGGTAGCGCCCGGGAAATCGACATGAATTTGGTTAACGCCCAACAAGGGCGTCGAGTGTTGGACCGGGTGGTGGGTTATTCACTTTCTCCGGTGTTATGGCGTAAAGTCAGACGGGGGTTATCAGCTGGTCGGGTCCAGTCGGTGGCCGTGAGGCTGATTGTGGAGAGGGAAAAAGAAATAGAAGCGTTTAAAAAAGAAAAATTTTATCGGATTGAGGCCTGGTTTGGTCAGGACCAGAAAGAATTTAAAGCGGATTTATTTAAGGTAGGAGAAGAACCGTTTATAAAGTTTGGCAAAATAAAGCTATTTGATGGAGAGTATTCTTTTTCTAAATCGATTTTTGGAAAAGTTAAAGAGGTAGGGGATTTTGTCTCCAACCTAGAAACGGAGTTTGAAGTAGAAAGAGTAGAAGGCAGAGAAATAAACAAAACTCCTTTACCGGCGTTTACCACTTCCAAAATGCAACAGGCAGCTGCCAGGCGTTTTGGGTGGTCAGGGAAACAAACGATGACCTTGGCTCAGAGGTTGTACGAACAGGGGCTGATTACCTATCACCGGACGGATGCAGTTTATCTGTCACCAAAAGCAGTCGAGGAGTTTAGAAGTTATATTGCCAAAACATACGGGGAATCTTATGTGGTAGCCAAGCCCCGGTTTTATAAAAATTCTTCTAAAAATGCCCAAGAAGCCCACGAGGCGATTCGGCCGACGAAAGTGGCGGTGATATCACCCGAAGAAATTGACAGCAAGGAAATGAAATTATATGAGCTTATTTGGAAACGGGCAGTGGCGACGCAGGCAGCCGGAGCTAGATTACGAAATACCACTTGGCTTCTGAAAAATGGGACAGCTTTGTTTAAGGCCATGGGGGTTAAGGTGGAGTTTGACGGATATTACCGAGTTTCCGGTGACAAACATGATGACCAGTTGTTACCCGAAGTAAAAGCGGGAGACAAAATTAAGTCCAAAGAGATTAAAACAATCGAAACGGAAACGCAACCGCCGCCGCGCTATACCGATGCTTCTTTGGTGGGGAGTATGGAAAAACAGGGAATTGGGCGGCCGTCAACTTATGCCCCGATTATTAGCACCATAATTGTTCGGCAATATGTGGAGCGGGAAGAAGGAAAATTTAAACCGACAACTTTAGGGGCGGCGGTGTCGGAGTTTTTGGTGACCAACTTTGAAAAGATTGTGTCATTGCCGTTTACGGTAAATATGGAGGAAAGTTTGGATAAAATTGCAGCCGGAACCCTGGATTGGAAGAAAATGATGAAGGATTTTTGGAAAGATTTTGGAAAGGAAATAAAATCAGTGGAAAAGAACGCGGTGAGAGTGAAGGTAGCGACGGAGGCAACCGGAGAGAAGTGTCCGGAGTGTAAAGAGGGGGATTTGGTGATTCGCGTCGGTCGATTTGGGAAGTTTATATCGTGTGGCCGGTTTCCGGATTGTAAATATCGGACTTCATTAAAAGAAGATGCCGGATTTAAATGTCCGACCTGCGGGGCGGATGGGGTAGTGCGCCGAACCAAGACCGGCAAAAAGTTTTATGGCTGTTCCAGTTATCCGAAGTGTGAATGGGCGGGGTGGAAAAAGCCTTAAATCGTGCCTAATTCTTTGTTTAGATCGACTCGAGTTTGAAAATATCTTTGGGCGACTTCGCCTTTGAGAGATTCTAAGCCTTTGTCAGTTTGGACTTTGAAAAGAAGTTCTTTGGGCATATTTG
>CAZSLG010000019.1:156-7732 GCA_964607745.1 uncultured Gammaproteobacteria bacterium
AATTATCATCGGTCTGCAACCCGGCCGCTGCCGGGCGACTCCCGCCCGGGTCTCAAGAATTATCATCGGTCTGCAACCCGGCCGCTGCCGGGCGACTCCCGCCCGGGTCTCACCAGTGTGGATATGCATGTTATCTGAAAATTTACCGAAATCATGATAAAATCGCCTGTTTTAGGATAATAACTAATTATGAGTATTGAAAACCTGCATTCTCACACCACTAGTTCAGACGGTAAACAAACCCATGACCAGGTTTTGGCAACAGCCCGACAACACGGCATTGGAATAACTGCCTTTACTGATCACGATACCCTGATGCCAATATCCGTGGTCAACAGGTTAAGAGGAGAAGCAGTAACCAACTGGATATCGGGAATAGAAATCTCATCCGTTCTTCCTCCTGAACTTGGCAGTAAACCCCACAGTAAATTTCATATTGTCGGGTTGTTTGTCGATCCGACTCACACTGAGTTAAAACAACATTGCCAAAACGCCGCCGAGAATAAGATCAACCGAAGTCAGAAAATTATCGTTGCTTTACGGGAACTCGGATTTGACATCACTTTTAAAGAGGTTTTAGGTAAATCTTCCGGAACAGCTATCGGTTATCCTCATATGGTCGAGGCACTCTTGGAAAAAGACATAAATCGACTTAGGCTGGAATCAATTAGAAGAAAAATGAAAAGTGCCACCAGACACGATTTGGAAACAAGAAAAAAATACCAAAGGATGATGAAGTCTGGGCCCAAACAATATCCTTATACGCTATTATTTTCTTCAAGCGCATTTATACCGGGGATATACCAAAAAAGTGGTTTTCAAAAAGGTTTAGACGAAAACGTCAACTTAATCCGAAACGCTGGTGGAGTTGCCATACTTGCCCACTACTACTCTGTCAGTGACACAATCTCACCCGATCTCCTAGATACACTAATAAAAGCAGGTAGATTGGATGGTATTGAAACTGTTTTTGGATTATTTGCCTTTGTTGATGGAAATCCCAACTTATTTCGGCGTGAACAAAAAGTAACTTCGGAAATTGTCGCCAGACACAACTGCCTACAAAGCGGTGGTGCTGATTCTCACCGCCAACAGGATATAATTGATTTTGCCAGATTAAAATCATTCTCTGACAGAACGACAAACATGGCCGAAACAATCGTTAGGCAAAGAAAGAGTTCAAATTGGTCTTCACTACAAATATGACCACCCCGGAATTTCCTCGAATAATCAGAGAGGTTGGGTTCGATTTCCCTTTTGATTTTGAAAAGGATCCTAAAAAAATTTGGGCTCTAGATATTCCTGTCACCAATATTCCGATTGATAGTTTACTTTGGCATCTTGAAATGCCTTTCTGGTCAAGTGATCAGGGATATTATGATTTGAGTCCAAATGATTTATTAATTCACCCCGAGCTGTCTCCAGTCCATTTCCAAAAAGTATTAACCGCTGACTTAAGATATCCCCTAGATTTCGTTTCCTATAAGGGAAGAGACAAGATAATTGATGGTTTACATCGATTAACTAGATATAAGATGCAGGGTAGTTTGGAAATTCCCGCCAGAAACATCCCCTTGGATTTGCTTTTAGACGCAATTAATAGATGAAGTCCAACCATAATTTGACTATACTAAACAAACATGGAAATTGAAGTAAAACTTACATACAAAAACAAAGAAGAAATAATTAAGTGGTTAAAGGAAAACGGTTTTCATCTGGCCCACCAAAAAGAAATCCAGGATACCTATTTTGGCGCCGGCAACCATTCCATGTCAAATAAAAATAGTTTATATAGGATTCGAAATCTAGTTGGCCAAAAGCTCCAACTAACCCTAAAAGATAAATGCCTTGATCAAAATGGAGTTTGGAGTCGAAGAGAACTCGAAGTGTCTATTGACAACATTGAGGCAACGAAGGAAATATTATATTCTCTAGGTTGTGTTTTGATCAAAGAAAATTTTTCTCAAAGAGATATCTGGGAGGATGGTAAAGTTTCTTTCGAATTTATCTCTTTTAGTAAGCCAGCAGTTTTAAACTTAATTGAGATTGAAGGACCCAGCCAAGAAGTAATTCAAAAAATTGTTGACAAACTCGGTGACAAGGTTCAGGTAGCCGGAGAAGAAATATTTGCCATTTTTGACAAAAAGAATTAAAGCCTAATTTTAGGAATTACCTGTCTGGATACCAGTTCATCTAGATGTGTTGCGATATCTGGAACTTCAACCCGGGGATTATCGACCGATATTATATTTATCGGTATGTCTGTATTTAGTCTGCCGAGAGCAGCGAAAGCCACACCATAACAATCCAGCCTTCTTTCAGCCTCTTTAATGTCCATTGGATCACCATAATCTCTTTTGCCCCTGGCGTCAATATTAGCCAAGCAGTCTTCGGGGGTTGCATTAACAATCACTCTGTTCCCCGCAATTATACCGGTCGTTGCCCTGCCGCTTCTAATCCATCTTAGGGTGCTCGCTATTGCCGAAGGAGTCCCCCGGTCAAGCATAAAAGCCAATGATCTGACTTCAGATGAATCAACTACCACAATTTTTCCATCGTCTAATGCCGGAACGATAACAGTTTTGTAATTTAACATGACTGCTGCCATAAAGTGAGTGTTATGACGGACAGAATCGGACGCCAAATCCCTTTTAGCCATCAGCCTCTCTTGCAAACCATGGGCCTCGGGAGAATCATCGAAGCGTGTTGGTTTGGCCAGCAAGACATTGTCTTTTCCGTACCTCAAGGCAAGCTGCTCACAAATAATTTCAGCAAATACACCCTTACCGCTGCCATCGGGTGCGTCTACCGTTATTAATCGATCGCAAACCATAAAACGACGTTCAGGATATAAAGATTGTTCAGCTCTTCCTTCAATAACCAATTGTCCTTCGGCTACAGCTCTAGTGATATCAAATCTTTCACCCATTATTTTTCTTTAAATCCAAATATTTTTTTAAAACGGGTATGTTTAGAATAAAAAAACTATCAGGCTTATCTGCCAGCATTTTTCTGACTTTTTTCAAACTGACCCAATTTGGGTTCATGGTCTCATATTTATTTTCCGTCAAACTGCCATCTTGATTTTCTAGTTGGCAAATAAAGCTCAAACTAAGATATGAGCGCCCACCCTTAATTTGTTGAGTGACACAAAAAGGCTCATATGACAAAACAGAATCATTTTTATCACCATGAAAATACTCTTTAGGGTTTTTAGAGATATTTAAGGTTACGTTGAGACCAGTTTCTTCTTTAACTTCCCTAATCACGGCACTTGAGGCATCCTCGTATCGATTTATTAAACCAGACGGTATCTCCAAACGCCCTGAATAAACAGGATCAGTCGTCGGTTTATTGCGAGTCTGTAAAAGAATTTCTGCTGTCCCTTTATTTTCCCTTTCAACGATAGCGCTAACGACTGGTAGGGGAATGTTTATCGTGTCAAAATCTACAAAACGATTTCCGTGTTCTATGTAATATCCCTCTTGATGCAGAAGTTCATAAAGCTTTGGGCAATAAAGTTTAATTTGGTCCCGATTGGCCAACAAATCCGGAAAAGTGTTAATATCCTCTTTTAGCTTAAGTCTATAGGTTTCTCTGCGGCCAAAATTTTGTAACAAATTTTCAAAGCTATGAGCCGTACTCCAAGCAACGTTATTAAACATTTTTGCCTTATATGTTTTATTGGTCATTCCTATCAGAAATATCCCGCCATTTGTCTCTGGTCCTAGCACATATGAAAAATTATCCAACCGGGAAAATGCAGAAATTATTTCTTCAGATTGAATAAATGGCATGTCCATAGGGATAAGTATAACTTTGTGATATCCATATTCACCCGTTAAATTACTAAAAACATACTTCATCCGTTCACTTAAATTAGCCTCAGTCGGAATATTAATGGTGATTCCGCCAATATTGTAAGTACGTTCGTACCACTCCAAATCTTCGGCGGTGTCTGTACCTACAACTAAATCAAAATAATTTGAATTGTTAAGGTTGTTAAGCAAATCCTCCAGCGAACTTACACTTACCTTATAAGCAAAGGAGTTTGAAGTATCTTTGGCAATTCTGGTTTTCACTCTGCCGATATCCGGCTTTTTTGCCAAAATAATTACCACATTATTATGAGTTTGGTTCATATGGTTAATTTAACCAATTACTTGCTCCAAGACCGGGTTTAGTGGCTAAAAATTCTCTCGATTCAATAAAGGCATCAAGAATTTTTTGGTCTTCCTTGTTGGCAATAAACTCTTTTAGCGGGATTGAAAAATCGCTGGCATGACATGGTTTGATTTGAAAACCGGGGTCGACAAAAATTTCATTTGAATCAGCACAAGTTTCACAAGCATATTCTTGACCACAACCAATTTCTATGACGACCCCCTTAACCCCTTTATAGCTAAACCAATTTAGTGGTAAATAATCTTTTTGGCCACGAAAACTTTCATCAGGCTGAAGAGCTTCGGCACCCAAAGATACAATTTTTTCCATAATGTCTTTTAAGTCTTTTTGGTATTTCTGTTGATCTTTGGTAATCGGTTCAAAATTAAGGAATTTAAATTTAAACTTATTTTCAGCACACAGATCAAGTATCTCCCTTATGGACTCTTTAGAATCGTTTACACCAGTCATTGGCACTTCTTTAATTTCCACCAAAAGTTTTCCAGCCTTTGAATATTCACCTAGATACCCAAGATTATTCATCAACCGATCAAATTGTTCCTGATTCCCTCCGGTAAGTCTCGACCAGATATTAAAGTTTAATGAATGCGTCGAAACCGCTACCTTCGAAAAATATTTTAAATGTTTATCAATCAATTCCTTTGTCAAGTAAGTGCCATTCGTATGAAAAAAAGTTTGTTTTAAATTCAAACTTTTTACAAAAGTAAGTAGCTCGTCAATATTCGAATACAATGACGGTTCTCCGCCGGTCAAGGAAAGATTATTGAGACCGTTTTCCTTGGTCAATTTTAAAAGATATTTAAGTGACTCAAGGTCAATGTGGCGAAGGTTCTTACAGCTTAGATCCATTCCTTCATTAGAACAAAAAAAACAATGAAGATTACAGTAATCAGTCAGAGCAACCCTAAGCGGAAACTTATTTAATATTTCTTTAATATTCATTCTATTTGTAAATTATGTAAAATCAATTTTAAATTCTTGTTCCTTATTAGAGTCATTAGCACCCATTCCTGGGGTTAACATCAGATATTCCCGGGACATTTTAAAAATATCCAGAACCTGTTTTACATCATTTTTTATCAAGGCCCAAGTTAAATCAAATCGTGTGTCCATAATGGTACAAGGCTTAAGATATATACCTTTCCCATCTTCTGTTGGTTTAACAAACAGGCAAAGATACATATAACAGGTTTCGCAAGCGGCCTTATCCCCGCAACCGAAAATACTATGTAAACCCATTTTGGCACCGTTTTTCGCCTTATATTCAAAGTTGACCCCTGGTATGTATGTATTAGGGTCATTGTGGCGGGGAACATCAGACGAAAAAGTACACCCGATCTGTTCTAATTTATTAAAAAACTCTTTCCGTCCAACTACATACTTTTCCTGTTCCTTAAATTGTGGTTCAAATTCAAAAAATTTTGGGTGAAATCCACGTTTAGCGCAAAAATCTAAAAAATCCCTAAGTTCTTTTTCGCTGTCATTATAACCTCGAACCACCACACTTTTTAAAAACACCTTATCACCCAGTTTATTTTGGGAAAGATAGTCGATATTATCCATCAATTGCTTAAACTTAATTTTTTGAACTTCTTTCGAAAAATAGTTTTTTAAGTTCGTGATTTTGTTCCAGGTGTCAAAATTTACGCTATGAATGGACAGTCCGATCTTGGAAAAACTATCCTTAATTTCGTCAATTACTCTGGGTTTAAGCATGATACCGTTACTGTGAATGGCAAAACTTACTTGGGGATATTTGCGTGTCCATTTGGCTAATTTAAATTCACCACCCACAAAGTCCTGATGAATTGTCGGTTCACCCCCACTAAAATCAATAGCGTGAAGTTCGGTGTTTTGTAACAAAATGTCAGAAAGCTTAATCGCCAAATCTATATTCATGGGTTTATTACCTTTAGCAGCGTAATTTAGACCTTCGTTAGAACAAAATACGCACCACAGGTTACACTGCGGTGTCAAATTAAAACGGAGGCGGTATTTTTTGAAAAGTCCTCGAAACTGTTCGTCGGTCAAGGTTCTGACACCTCTTTTCACCAGTGAGTCTTCTTCCAAATCATACAGCTTACCGTTTTTGGTCCGGATATTAATTTGGGCAATATCACTTTCTTTTCGATCTCCTGACTTCAATTCCATTTCTCTATTGTAATACCAAATACAAAACAATGTAATAATGAGTACAAATCAATTTCAACTGTAGGTTTTTTCTCGTTATTCAGACACCTTCTTAATCGTTACTTTTAATCCTTCCGGCAGTTCCAAATTGGTATTAGCCCGAAGTTGTGCACGAAGCAAGGCCTTTCCAATCGGCGATTCATAAGAGACTCTTTTACGGCCAGTTCGTGGATCAGTTACACCCAAAACTTTTAATTCTGCCGGCCCAACTAGTTCTATTTCTTCTTCGGTTGGAGCATCAAACTTATTTTCGATTTGGATAGTCATTTTCCTACCAAAGTTTCCCTGACCCTTACCGGGATGCAATCGGCCTCTCATGGCGATTAAATCGTCAACATCTTGTTCCATTGGTCCCAAGGCACTGACCATCATGTGATAGATGGAATTTTCATGCAAATCGACATCATCGTGGCTGGCTACCTTTCCTGCCGCAAGTCTTTGTGTAGCCTCTTTACCCTTGGCCCTGTCAATTGCCCCATCAATTGCCCCTATCGCTTCATCGGTGGCAAAAATAGGAGGTGGTTCGCTCACTCTTTCGAATTTTCTCTTCATAATTATTTCGAAATAATATCACAAAAAAGGCGATATTTCCACATTTAGGCTATCTTGTGCTGTTTCTTGTCGATATTATCCGTTTTTCACAGAGTGGTTACTTCAGTCACCACCCGAAACGGACAACCATCTCTACAAGCCGGCAGGTCAGCCCTTCCGCCAATCGTCCGTGGTGCCTCAAAACAACTTCTCCCAACCCTGAGGCTAAAAGTACTTGCCGCTATTCCGGCATCAAGAAGATCCTGGGCCGACGGAGCCACCGATAAATTACTTGCCGCACATTTTTCCATCCTTCTTAATTTCATATAAAACCCCTTGGTTCCCCATTCTAACATCTAAATTATTTTTTAATGTTCCCCCACCGCATCGGGGACAAATGTCCCTTGGCGGAAAAATTTTGACTTCACAATGAGGACACTCCTCGCCAATTAGGCTTAATCTTTGTTTCCGAAGCCGCCAATGCCTAGGGATTTCCATTTCTATCCTCCCGCCAAATTTTCACCACCCAAAAAAACAAATATCCCCAAATAATCGCCTCCAAACCCAGCGTCAACCCCAATCCACTACCGGTAATCAAAACTATACTTCGATATTTCCAAAGGTCGTAAATCACCCTGGCTACCACATACAAAAATAGGGGAGCCAAAGC
>CAZSLG010000019.1:7832-11362 GCA_964607745.1 uncultured Gammaproteobacteria bacterium
ACTATACTGATAATATGAATTTCTTTGGGAGGAAACGACATTCCCTGTCTGTCACTGCTTCTGAAATCCGGCTCTCTGTCCTGGAAATGATTAATACTGCCGGTGCCGGTCATATTGGCGGCTCTCTTTCCAGTGTCGAAATCATGGTGGCTCTTTATTTCTCCGGTATTTTTGACTTTAACCGCGACCATTTTATTCTTTCTGCCGGTCACCTTTGTCCCACCTTTTACGCCATCTTAGCTAAACTGAATAAAATAAAATATTCGGATTTAAGTACCTTTAGCGGTTTTGGTTCAAGTCTTGAGGGTCACGTCTCCGTTTCTGTTCCCGGAGTTGAATATTCGTCCGGATCTCTTGGACAGGGTCTCTCCTTCGCCGCCGGACTGGCCCTTGGCGATAAAGATCATCACACAGTTTGTTTGACCACCGACGGTGAACACGACGAAGGTCAAATTTGGGAAGCCATCATGTTTGCCAACAAGTATCATCAGGGTAATTTAATCAATATTGTCGATTACAACGGTCAACAAATCGGTGGCTCTACCGCCACCATTATGCCCCTGGGGGAGCTCGCCGGTAAATATCTTCACTTTGGCTGGACAGTTCAGACTGTCGACGGACACAGTCTTTCGTCTCTCATTAAAGCTATAAAAATTGCCAAAGCCTCCACTATTTATCCTGCTGCCATCATCGCCAAAACCGTAATGGGCAAGGGTATTTCCTTCATGGAAAACGATTATCATTATCATGATGTCAAAAAACTGCCCGCTGCTTTATATCTTCAGGCCAAAGATGAACTCTCAAACCCTACTTATTAAGTCCATGCGCCAAAGACTGGCCCAAGCTCTTTTAGAATTGGCCACCGCCGATCCCAATCTTTATGTAGTTAGTGTTGGTCTTCGTCCCTCGGTAATGCTCGATCGTTTTTCCACCCGTTTTAAAACCCGTTTTATTGAATGCGGGGTAGCCGAGAACAACGCTGCTGGCATCAGTGCCGGTTTAGCTCGCTCCGGTAAAAACGTTTTTCTTTGTACCTACTCCTGTTTTTCCCCCGGGATTAATCTGGCTACTATCAAACAATCAATTTGCCTTAACGGTCTTTCGGTCAAGATTATTGGTTACCACGCCGGACTTTTAACCGGCGAATTAGGTGCCAGCCACCAGATGCTCGAAGACATCGCCCTGATGCGTTCCCTCCCTAAAATGGAAGTCTTTGCTCCCATCGATGCCACCGAAATCTACAAAATGGTCAAAGTATTGGCCAAAAGTTCTCATCCTGCCTACCTTCGCCTGGTTCGTCCCTCCACTCCGGTTGTCTATCCTGGCCGCCTTGGTTTTACTATTGGCAAATCTCAAGTTTTGCAACTGGGTATTGATATCACCATTCTCGGTTATGGGCCTGTCTTGGCCCAGGTTTTCTCCATCATTACCAAAAAATCATTAGAAATTATCAATTGCTCCTCCCTCAAACCTCTCGACACTGCTACTATTTTAAAATCAGTCAAAAAAACCGGTCGTCTCTTGGTTGTCGAAGATCATCAGCAAAATGGAGGATTAGGTGAAGCTGTCGCCGCCCTAATCTTGAAAGCCTCTCTCAAGTGTCGTTTTGCTCATCTGGCTATTTCTGATTCCTTCGGTCAATCAGCCCGCGATCCCTACGATCTTTACCGTCTCCACGGTCTTTCGCCGGTCAACATTCTTGATACCATTAATAAGCTATGCTCCCGTTAAAAGAATTACTCTCAAACTATTTTCTATCCCATCAGGCTATTCCGGCTTTTAATATTGATTCCTTTGAAATTTATCAAGCTGTCGAAGCCGCTGTTACCGAAACCCACCTTCCTGCTATCGTACAACTTTCGGCCAATGAAGATAAATTTATTTCAGCAGAAAAACTCTATCTTTTAGTTAAAAAAGCTAATTTGGAATCTCTACCTATCTATTTAAACATGGATCACAGTCACGAACCAGACCGTCTGATTCGGGTGTCACGTTTGGGTTTTGATATGGTTCACTTCGACGGCTCATCTCTGCCTCTTGATGAAAACTTAACCAAGAGTAGTCAACTAATTAAAACCGTTCATCCCCAAACTCTGGTCGAAGTCGAATTTAATGAAATCGGATCGGTGGAATTCACCAATCCTGAAACTGCCGAATCTTTTTTAATTCAAACTAAGGCCGACCTCTTAGCTGTTTCTATCGGCAACCGTCATGGTAATAGTCCTAATTTTCCTGAAAATATTGATCTTAAGGTTTTGTCCCAAATCGGACAACTTCTTCCCACCACTTTTTTTACCCTTCATGGTGGTTCCGGTATCCCTGAGGCTCAAATCAAAGAGGCTATAAAATTGGGAGTAGTGAAAATCAACATCAACACCGATTTGCGCCAGACCCTTTTAGCTTCACTTCGTCGGGAACTAACCAATCAACAATCAGAAAAAGTCTACGATTATTTTATTCCGGCAATTGGGGATCTCCAAAAAATTATCACCGATAAACTTATCTTTTTTTCCACTCCATGAGCTTCGATATAGTTTCTATTGGTGCCGCTACTGTCGATATTTTTATCACTTCTCCCTCCATTAAATTAACCAATAATATCTTAAGTTTCCAGGCCTCTTCCAAAAACGAAACCGATTCTGATCTTATCTGCTCCGGAGGTGGAGCTACTAATTCTGCCGTCACTTTCTCCCGGCTAAAATTAAAAACCAGTTGTATTTCTCTTTTGGGTCGGGACCCTCTCTCGGAATATGTTCTAAATGATTTAAACAAAGAAAAAATTAACACCTCATTTTTACGTTATTCAAAAAAAGATAGTACCGATTTTTCAGTCATCATCGTTGGTCCGGATGGTAGTCGGACCGCCTTTACCAATCGTGGTACCTCTCGGTTGGAAGCATCCTGTATTCCTTGGTCTAAACTAAAAAAAATCAGATGGTTTTACATCACTTCCCTTGAAGGCAATCTTGATCTTTTGGAGACCGTCATCGGTTTTGCTAAAGACTACGGGATTTCTTTGGCTATTAATCCCGGTTCCAGAGAAATTGCTTCTCCCCGTCGGCTATTATCATTAATTTCTCACACCGACTTTTTACTGTTAAATCAAACCGAATCCGAAGCCTTATCCGGACTTTCCTCTGCCTCCTCTTCCTTTTGGGAATTTTTTCAGAATCTCTCTCCGACAGTTGCTATTACCAATGGCCGTCTTGGTGCCCACTTTTTAACCACTACCGACCACCTCTATTCCCCCATAATTAATGTTTCTCCGGTTGATGAAACCGGTTCTGGCGATGCCTTTGGTTCGGCGGCAGTTGCCGCCCTTATCTACGGTCACTCTCCAGAAACAGCTTTAGAATGGGGGATTAAAAATTCAGCCTCCGTTGTCTCCTGTTTGGGCGCCAAAAAGGGAATTCTCAATCTCAAGCAGATAAAATCAAATACCCCATTTACAATTCGTAATTCGTAATTAATATCTATGTTATCTAAAGAAGACCTTAAAAAAAAGAAGGGTGAAGGTGGTCAACAGCTAG
>CAZSLG010000020.1:0-2047 GCA_964607745.1 uncultured Gammaproteobacteria bacterium
CGGAAATTGTCGTCAAAGGTGACTATCTGATATTTTTGTTTGAATTTTTCCGGGTTAAAAATTTTTTCGGCGGCATAAACTTTAGTGTTGGCGCCCTCAAGAACTATGGCCGTAACCTCCCGGCCGGCGACATACTCCTCGATTAAAACCGGTTGGTGGTAGGTATTCATCAGGAAGGAAATTTTTGATCGCAGATCCTTTTCATTGTCGGAAATTGAGTTTTCCTGAATTTCTAGAGAACCATGGACCTCATTGAGTTTGGCAATGAGAGGGAAATCCAGGGCCGGGTCGATAACATCGGTGGGATTGGTAATAAGTTGATATTTAGGAGTAGTCAGGCCATATTGCTCCAGGAGATTTTTATTAAAATATTTATTAGTAGTAATGGTAAGGCCCATCATGGCGGTGCCGGTGTAGGGAATTTTAAGAAGTTCAAGGACGGCCGGAATGGTGGCCTGAAGATATTCCTGACCATAAACCGAATCAACTAAATTGATGGCAAAATTAGGTTTAAATTTTTTTAAATTATGGCTTAAATGATTGTCGCCGGGAAAGGTGGCGGCAGTAATTTTCATGGCTGAAAGACTAGCGGCTATCATTCCGGCCCGTTCTTTACACTCATATTCGGAAATATACTGGTCCTCAGTGGGAAAATATTCCCGTTTAGCGTCAGAGTAGAGGATAGCGATTTTTAAATCGGTTGACATGTGGTGGGCTAATAATAATAAATATGAGAGAAAACGCAAGAAGGAAGAACCCAATAAATTCTAATAATTGGGGCCAGAAGAGAACGTAAATGGTTTGATGGTTAAGACCCTCGATGTTCCAAACGTTGGCCCAATTGTTAAATAAAAAATGTTTTTTAAGGAAAAAAATTTTATTGTTAGAAAAAGAAAAAGCCAGCCAGTTTTTAGAAAAGGATTGGTTAAGAATAAGATAGGAATCAGAAGGGGTTGAAGAAAGAGAAACCTTGATAAGTGAATTGTTGGGAAATAGAGGTTTATAAGTGATGGGGGAAGAGGGCGATTCCCGGGGGCTAAAAGGAGTGGTAGATATTTGAGAAAGAGAATAATAGTCGATGGGAAGGAGGGAAATTTGATCGACTTGACTTTGGGAAAGTTGATAACCGTAGGAAATAAGATTAAGTTCCAGGTTGTATCCAAAGAAAGAATCTGCAGGAGGAACCAAAAAATAATCCCAATGAGAATCGGTACTTTTTGTAGTTTCTTCTTCAACGGCACAAAGGTTGGTGATTAGATTTTTAAAACAGAGGCGTAATGGGATGCCGGAAAGATATTTGGATTTAATGCCAACAATATACCCCGAAGTGTGAGGCAAGGATTCAAGGGGAATGAGAGTACCTTGGGTATTGTTAAGGGCGGTAAAAATGGTGGGGGTAGAAAAAACAGTAGTACTCTGACCAATATCGACAAGCTTGTTTAGAATCGCTAAATCGACTTTATTTTGAGAAGTGAGGATAGAACGAAAAGGGAAAGAGGAATCGCTTCCGGAGTTGGTGGTTAGGTAGTCGATATTGTTTTGAGCATCGGAATAATGCCAGCGATATGACGGGCCAACAAAATTTCCTATTTGTCTTTGTTCGACCAGAGAGGAAGGAAGGTCAACTTGAAAAAGTCTAAGATCACCAAATATTTGAGATTCTTTGATGTATCCTGATGTATTTAACTTGTCGAGAAGCCGGGAGGTTTCGGTTTGGTAAGTTATCTGGTCACGGTTTTTGGGAGAGGGAGGAATAACGGAAAGGTCCCAAAGGATATAACCGATACGGTATTTTTTAAGGGTATTTAAAAAACCTTGACTGTTGTTGGAATAGAGAGCGGTTTTAAATTCGCGATAGGCCTCTTCGTTTTGATAGGCCCAGCGATCAGAATCCCGGTCAAGAAGAGATTGGGGGAATCCAAACCAAAGGAAACCAGACCCCTGATAGCCCCAGTTGTAATAGAGCCAGCCTTCAGGATGGTGTAGAGGTAGAGACAGAATACGAGTGTGATCTTTTGAGTTAAGATATTTATTTAATTGAAAATAA
>CAZSLG010000020.1:2147-7463 GCA_964607745.1 uncultured Gammaproteobacteria bacterium
GTCGAATATAAAACTGAAAAAAGGCATACGATTTGATAGCAATATAAAAGGAATAATAAAGAAGGGGGTAAGAGGTAGAAGGCGGCGATTATTAGAAACTAAAACGGAAATTAGGCCGATGGTAGAAAACAAAAAGAGGAGTTCACCAATTAACCGGATATCATAGTTTTGGAGATGATTTAGCCAGAGGGGCATTAATGAATTGCTGTTTTTTCTGGAAAAAGAGTAAGCATCCCAATTAAAATAAAAACCCTTAAGAAGAGGAGTATCGGCTAGGCTACCGGTTTGACGATTTTTAAGTAGAAATTCCTGAGAGTGGAGACGATTAGTGAGGTTTAGGCCGGGGTTTTGAGATTCAGAGATGGCGTAATAAAAATTGGGTAGTAACCAAAAAGAATTGAGTAACAGGGTTAAGGTAATTAAGGGAATGACCCTTTTTGTTTTGTGGAGGAGAAGAAAAACTAAATAGACGCCGAAAAAAGCGTACCAGAGTTGGGCGGCATAGGCTTGAGGGGTAGAAAGGAGAGTGATTAGGGAATAGATAAGTAGATAAGAAGTTTTTGGTTTAGAAAGATATTTAAGGGAAAATAAAATGATTAAGGGGAGGAAGGCCCATTGGGTGGGAAACATCTCGAAGGGAACAAAAAATTGTTGAAGAGTGCCGAGATTAAAAAGGTAGACTAGGGCGCCGAGAAAGGAAATGTGTGGTTTTTTAAATAAAAAATTTATTAAAAAATAAAAACCCAAGGGACCGATAATCAGGCAGAGAAAGATATAAGAATATCGCAAAAAGGATAAAGGGAGAACAAAATGAAACAGCCATAAAATAATAACCCGGGGGAGATCAGCCATATGAGAGTGTCCGGCGGCGGCACCAAGGCCTTGATTTGAACGCCAGACACCAAATATTAAATCTTTAAAATTGGTATCAAAAGAAAATTCGGGGTGAAGGGTGTCCCAGCCGGTTAAAAAAGTACCGGGAGTATAGTTTTTGACAGCAATAATAAGGCAGATTAGAACTAGAATCAGAATCTTGGGCACTTATTTAGTTTATACTAAATTGTGACTGATAAAAATAAATCAGTAAAGATTTTGTGGGGGTGGATTATATTTTTGGTTTTGGGAAACATAATTTGGCTACTTTTGGACAAAAACCCGCCAGCGTGGGATCAGGCGGCGCACATAAGATCGATAATTTTAGTAAACCAATGGACAAGAGGTGAATTTTGGGGTTCTCTGGTTGATTTAATCAGAACTTTTGGTGGTTATCCGCCGCTAATTTATGGGATTGGAGGATTTTGGAGTTTAATTGTTGGGGTTGGGGTGGGCCAGATAACTTTTATAAACACAATTTTTTTAGTAGGGGCAATTATTGGAGTTTATAAGTTGTCAGGAAACAAAATTTTGCCGGCGATATTATTTTCATTATTGCCAGTGATTGGGGATATAAGCCGCAATATGCTTCTGGATTTACCGCTTTTGGTTTGGGTGGTGTGGGGGTTGTATTTTTGGGAGAAAAAAAACGACTGGGGGTTGTTGATAATGTTGATATTGGCTAGTTTAACCAAACTAAATGGGTTTATTTACTTTGTGCCAATAGTGTTGATGGGTTACTGGAGAAATCCCAAAAAAATAATTGTCGGGGGACTGATATATGCGGTGGCAGTAGGCTGGTGGTGGGTAATAAATTGGCAGGGTATATATCAATATTTGACGGGATTGGCCGGAAGCGGGGAGAAGTTAACCGACCCGATGAATTTGTGGCAGTGGCAGACCTGGTGGCACTATTTTAAATTGTTCTTTTTACATCAGGTCGGGCCGATAGTAGCTCTGGTTTTCTTATTTTTTGGGAAAAAAGAAAATAAGAAATTGATTTGGTGGACAATTTTAGTGTATGTGATGTTTACGGTGATTAAAAATAAAGATTTTAGATTTACGATGCCATTGTTGGTGCCGGTAGCGATATGGTTGGGGGCAATAAAATTTAAAAAAATATTTTTATATATTTTTATTTTTTATTTAACTTTTTCTTATGTTGAAAATACGTTCAATTGGCCATTAAAAAAGCCGGTGGTATTGGCTACCCCGACTTTTTTAATGGGAGAAATAAGATGGATTAATTTTTCCGATTACCCGGTAAGAGAATTTAGAACTACCGTGTGGCCACAAAAAGAAATAATTACCGATCTGGGAAGGGAAAGTAAAGAGCAAAATAGAAAGTTGAGGATATTGGTGTTAATAAACAAAGAAGAAATTAATGATAATAATTTGGCCATGTATAAGGAATTATATGACAGTCGAGTTTTCGAGCCGGGGTCGGTGGGAGGAAGGGAGAAGTTTGGAAGCGATCAAGAAATTGTTGATTTATTATCAGGGTTTGACGGAGTATTGGTGGCGGAGAAATCACAGGAGCCGGCACCTTTTTATGGAGTTAATTTAGAAGCATACAAACAGGCTAGAGATTGGGTTTTGAATCACACAGAAAACTTTGAGTTGATAAATACTTATCAGATATTTGGAGATAAAAAATTGTTTTTGTTGTTGAAGAAAACGGAGTAGAAGTTTCGTCCTTTTGGACTCATCAGTACCGATTTCATCGGTAAACTTCTCTGCTTCTATTTTCTCTCTTTCTCCCCCACGGGACTTTGCCTTGGTAGGCTGATCCCGGGGGGAGGGTTAGAGGTGAATGTGCCGCGCAGGCTGGGTTATTTGTCGATGTTCAGACAGTATACCGAGCCAGAATTGGCCGCGCACCAGATCGCTTCAACGAAGGTGGTGATGGTGGGTTCGGCATTGACCGAAGTGATGTTGATGTCCATCACTGCACCGCAACCGGTTTCGTCACAGCCTTCTGCAAAGCGCTTGTAGACTTCATCCAACGAAGCGGAGTTGCAGAGGCCAAGGCCGTCAGTCGAGTTGACCCGTATAGTCGTTTCGGAATTGTTCCGGAGGACAACGACCTTATTGTCAACGTACTGCCATTCATGCCAGGATCCGTTTACATAAGCGAATACGTGTCCGCCGTTTACGGAAGATCCGGGTAGAAGGTCGAATTCGCCAGCGTTTTTGTGTTCGCAGCGAACTTCACCGGAACCATCGTCAACGATGACAGGGGGGATGTAGGCGGGCGCTTCGGTGGCGGCGGGCGGGACGTACCCAGTGGCGGCCGGTGCGGGCTGGAGGACCAGCAAGGCGATGAGACCGCAGCAGCACAGCGCGGGGAGTACGACGAAGATCAGGAACAGGAATTTCACTAGCTTTTTCATGGGGATCTCCTTATGAGAAGGGGGTTGAGCCAATCGGGCGAGAGCGGCGCGTTTTGCACGTCGTTCTTGAAATGCCAGACTGGCAAGAACAGGGTTTGGTTTTTTGCGGGTCATTAAAGACTCCTTTTCGGGACCATCCCGCAAAAACGATGAATTTTTAAGTCGCCTATGCGACAGGATCCGAATGGACCCTTAAAACGTTTGAATCTCAGTCTCCTTTCTTTTTATTAGATTCAAGTAGGACTTTAGATACCAATTTTTGATACCCAAGGTCCTACCTGAATCGAAAGGAAATCCCATGCCACACACCTTTTTGAGAGAGAAATAGAAGCAAATTATTAAAGAGCAAAGCTTTAGTTATTCTCAAACGCGATGTTTGAGGCAACATCAGCAATTTTGGCTTAGGGCCAAAAGAGATAAGGAGTGGGTAAGACTTAGAGGAGCCACCTACCCCTTATTCTCTTTTAGCTCTAAATTGTTAAAACTAACAATCTATTATAGCCTATATTATAGACTATTTGGCAGGATTTGTCAAGTTATAGGATAAGTAACGGCTACTTATTTAGTAACCGCGGGCAGCCCGGCGAAGAGCCAGAGAAACGCCGAGTAACGAAATAGCGAAGAGGGAGCCAAAGACGAGGGTTGATGCTCCGGTGTTGGGTAAGACGGTAGCGCCGGAAGTGGCTACTTTGTTACCGTATGTACCATTGGCGGTGTAAAAGGCGAGGGAGTCTTGACCAACAGTGCCGATTTCGGAAGTGGCGCTGGTTGTGATTTGGCTCCAGGTAATTTTTTGATAAACATTACTTTTATCCTTGACGGTAATGACAATGTTTTTGACATAGTCCTGACCGGCGGCGATTTGGGGAATAGTGAATTCCTTTTCGGAGTCGGTAAAAACAAAGGCAGGCAAGATTTGGCGGACTTTAATGTTGGTTTGGTTACGATTTCCACCGTTGGTTATTTTTAATTGAAGCTGGAACTTATCAGACGGGCCAAAGATAATGTCAGAAGATTTTAATTCGTCAACGTAGCTGGATTGGGTAAAACCTTTGGCTTTAAGATCGAGATTGATCAGTCGATACTCATCGTCAGCGAAAGAGGGAAAAGCAGAGACAGAAAAAATAACAGCTATCAAGAGGCCAATTATTTTTTTCATATGGGAGGATTGTATCCCATAAGAAACTAAATATCAAATTTTGGATCTAGTCTGGCCATAGCGATGTTGGCTTTGAGCCAGTTTAGAGGATCACCGGTGGTTTCCCAAGAGCTGGAAGATTTGTAGGTTTGGGTTAAAACGAGATGCGATTTGGCCATTAGATTGATATTGTCGGCCAACCACAGTTCATTGTTTTTGCCGATGGTTTTTTGTTTTAGGAGAGGAAGAAGGATTTTGGCGGAAAAAACAAAGCGACCATCATTGGCGTGAAGCGAGGGAGCGGTGTCGTTATCCGGTTTTTCAATCATACCTTGGAGCTGGTTAGGGAAAAGGGAGTTTTGTTTGTAAACAGCACAACCGTAAAGATGAATTTGGGAACGGGGAACTTTTTGGACGGCAACAACGGCGGCGGCTGAGTTAGTAATAAAGGAATTGATCATGGTTGAGAGGTGCTGGCCGGGTTTGATTTCGACGGTTAAGTCATCACCAAACATAAAGACAAAAGGGTCGGAGCCAATAAAGGATGAGGCGGCTAAAATAGGGGAGGCGTTACCGTATGGAAGGGTTGAACTTTGGGGAATAAAGACAAGGGAGTGGAGACTTTGGTGAATTTTTTTTAAGCTATCAAGACAACCTAATTTATTAACTTTAGTTAGATATTTTTCCCAATCGGGACAGGGGGAGAAATAATTTTTGATTGAATTTTCCTTAGGGCGATGAACAATACAGACGTCAGTGATTCCGGCACCAATAGCTTCTTCGACTAAATATTGAATTTGGGGTTTATTGAGGATGGGAACAAGTTCCTTGGCGTAACCTTTGACGACCGGTAAAAATCGGGTACCACGACCGGCAGCGGTGATGAGAGCTTTGGTGATGGGCATGGATTTA
>CAZSLG010000020.1:7563-10901 GCA_964607745.1 uncultured Gammaproteobacteria bacterium
TATAATTGTCCACGTAGTTTAGGGCCCGTAGCGTAGTTGGCTATCGCGTTCCCATGGCATGGGAAAGGTCGGGGGTTCAAGTCCCCCCGGGTCCACTTTAAAAAAAAGTTTTATGAAGAAACATCCGATTCAGTATCTGTTGGTGGGATTGCCCTATTCGGGTAAAACAACTTTGGCTAAAAAATTAGTGAAAGAGTATGGTTTTAAACACATAAACATTGATGAACTGAAATGGATTGCTGGATATACCAAAGTGGGGGATGATGAGGTGCCGGACGAGGTTTGGGAAAAAATATTTAATCAGGCGGATAAATTATTAATAAAATACCTAAATGAAGGCAAAAATGTGGTAAATGAATATGCCTGGATTACAAAGGAATGGAGAGATAGGGCGAGGAGAGTGGCAAGTGAGGCTGGTTTTGAAACAAAAACAATTTATTTAAAAACCTCAAGAGAGGAAATTGAAAAAAGATGGCGGGAAAATAACCAATCAAGAGCACGGTTTCATTGGCCGGAAAAAGAATTTAGACAAATGTTTCTGGACTTTGAGGAACCGACAATGGAGGAGGGGGTAGTGATATATAGCCCGGACGATCATACCACTGACTTAACTTCCTGGTTCTAATAACGGCTCCAGCAGGGATGGTTATATGCTTGTCTTCCAATAGAGCCAATTGTTGGGGGGTGGCAATATCGTATCTCATGGCATGTATAGCCCTTCTGACTTCAAGTTGTTGTTGCCAACCCATTTCCTGAACAGTAGCTTCAGTTACTTGTGTTTTTGGTAATGGATCGACAGATCCTTTCCTGTTTGCGTTGAGAAACTCTTGATATCGGGGATTTCTGGACATAGAGTGTAATCTACAACAAATGGCGGATTATTACAAAAACATAAAAGTGGCGGAAAGAGTCAGAATGCTTTAAAATTGCAGGCAACAATTTAACAACTTAGGCCCGTAGTGAAATGGCTATCACAGAGATCTCCAAAATCTCTATTTATGGTTCGAGTCCATACGGGCCTGCTGTTCAAAATTATTTCTCTATGGAAATACATCTTAGTGGCGGCAGAAAATATAATGGTCGGGAGGAAATTTATTGGTCGTCAGTTCGAGATTTTATTGTTGCAAAGGGCATAACTCAATTACTCTTCCTGGGTACTGCAGCAGAAACACATCCGGGACCATTGGCATTACAATTCTTCAGAGAAAGAGTGCAGCTTCCGAAAAAAATTCAAATTCTGGACGCGGAAATTGAGACCGATGTAGCTCTTGCAGATAATCCGACAGTTTATGTGCTAGGTGGGATGAAGCAGTTGGAACTATTAAATTTCATCACAACCAACCCAAAATTGGAAAATCTGATTAGAACTTGTCCTTATTACTTCGGTGAATCAATGGGGGCAAAACTAATCGGTAGCAAGCTCCGGGTAGGTGTACCAGGTACTTCTCTTGTTGCAGGTTTAGGAATTCTCGAAAGCACGATTATTGAAGGACATTACAGCCAAAAACAAAGACAAAGTGTACTTCGAGAAGAAGTAAAAAGCGGGAAACTGAAATTTGGATTAGGTATAGATGAAGACGCTGAAGTGGTAACTACACCAGAACTTTTTCCTAAATTTCAAAAACTTGGCCCTGGTCTTGTTAAGTTAATAACTCAGCCCCATTAGAAGAATATTGATATTTTTTCGTAAAGAGTCCGCATGACTAAAATGAAAAAGGAGAAAGAGATTGACTGGGGTGATGGTCACAAGATAATTGTGAGAGTACCTAATTTGTCTAACTTGTCAAAAGTAACCTGTCCAGTTGATTGTTTTCCTGAAGGTGAAGAGGGAACGGGAAAAGTGGAGAGGGAACAAAGACTTCATTTTGTAGCCAGTTTGGGATCGTATTTGCCGTAGATGGAGATTTGAGTGCCGATATTAGCCCAGGAGAAGATTTCGGCCACATCAGTAGTTTTCATATTAATACAGCCATGACTCATGGGGGTGCCAAAGTTATCGTGCCAATAGGTACCATGGAGACTATAACCTTGTTTTTTAGCGACTTTATCGTTATAGAAAAATAATATATAGGGAACATTAGGAAGATAGTAATAGGTACCCAGTTCTTTATTGCCGCCAGACATTTTTTGGGAACGAACTTTAGCCCAAACGGTAAAAGTACCGGTAGGGGTACGGTTCCATTTGCCGGAGGAAATAGTGTAGGAAGCGATTGGTTGGTTGTTTTCAAGGACATATACTTGCTGGGTGGTTAGGTTGATTTCGATCTGACGGTTGGGATAGGGATTGTCGGGAGTGATGGTGGAATCACCCAACACTGAGGGGACATTAATGGGATCCTGATAGGAAAACCAGGGTGGCCAAAGAGGGCGGCTAACGAGGCAACCAAAAAGAAAGACAGAAATTGATAGGAGAATTATGAATTTTAATTTGATATCTTAATCATATGATGAAAAAAATAGTTTTGATAGTGGTATTAACATTGGTGCTTAGCGGTTGCCAAAAAAAGGATGTCTTTACCTCAATTCGGGATGCGGTAACCAGACAGTTAACCCTGAAGTGTGAATATACTGATGAGGATGGGCAGACGACAACGACTTATATCAAGGGACAAATGGTACGGATGGTGGGGGCGGGAACGGCTACGACCAAAATTGAAGGATTGATGAAAGACAACAAATTTTATCTGTGGAGTAATGAAAATAAACAGGGAATGGTGTTGGAAATGGCTAAGTTAACTGAAGGCGGAGCCAAAATGGGAGAGAAAGAGATTAAGTCAATTGATGATGTAATCGGAGTATTGGAGGAAAAGAAAGATAAATGCAAAGTGACAAGCGAGGGAGCAGGTTTGTTTGAAGTACCGACGGATATAAAATTTACTAGTACCGAAGGCTTTTTTGGGCAATAGAGATAAGAGCGGTAGTGGAATAGCGGGGAAGTTGGGGATAGATAATAAGCTTGACACCTAGATTTTGACAGATCTGATGCTTAACTTTATACAAGTTATCCTTTCGGGATATTATGAGGTAGTCTGTTTTGAGTCTTTTTAGAAGTTTTTGATAATCAGGGTGAGAAGGAATGATAAAGACGGAGGCAACTGATTTTAGTTCGGAAATAATTAGCTTTCGATCAGAGGCTTTAAAGACAGGACGGGTAGGACCTTTGTGTTCGCTTATATAAATGTCACTTTCGAGACCGACGATAAGTTTGTCGGTACAGGATGCAGCAAAACGAAGAAATTTAATGTGGCCGGGGTGGAGAAGATCAAAACAGCCGGTGACTAACCCGACGGTGGTTTTGGGGTTCATTGATGATATATTATCAATACGGGTATGGATAA
>CAZSLG010000021.1:0-10247 GCA_964607745.1 uncultured Gammaproteobacteria bacterium
TCCCGGACAATTCCCAAAACCGAGGAAATCAACAAATATGTTTGCCAAAGCATTGCCTATTCTAACACTCTACAATGCCCCATTTTTTTATTTGACTGTTTTCTCTGTCCCCGATATAATTTCGTCACCATTAATATTGTTAGAAATATGACAAAATCAATCACCTCTCTTTTTCAACCAGCCACCTACCCTCAATTAACCGAAACTCGTTCTCAATTATTGTCTCAAATGTTTGTCCTGGGAGAGCAACTCCTCCGGGACGATCCCGACTATCTTGAACACTATTCCCACCCCAGTGGTCGCTATGATATCGGCTCTATTGACCTTGAAAAATCACATGGGCCCTACCTATTCACCAGTAAAGGAAAATATTTTGATGCCACTTTTAGTTGGATGACTGATTTGTTGGATCCTGAGAAACATAAGGAATTACGCCACCCCGCTTATTTGGAACTTCTTGGCAAATTAGCTCAAGAAGACCGAACGCCCACGGAAGATAAAATGGCTATCGAAGCCGCTTTTGTGGAACTAATGAAAGGTTTTTGGACGGCTGCATATAAAATTTTACCGGTCAGCGCCGGTGGATTGGCTACCGATGATGCTATGGAGGCGGCCATTGGCCAGGTGGCCGATAAACTAAACACAAAACCCCAAGAACTAAAAGGGGTCGCCTTCGATGGAGCCTTTCATGGTCGATATGGCCATGGTGCCGAGGGCACTGCTAACATAGACAAGGTTGGCCATAAACACACCGGTAGAACCGACCATGTTACCGCTCCAATATTACAATACGACAAATTAGGTAAAATTGACGAACAAAAAACCAAGAAAACACTCAGGCAATCAATCAAAGAAGTAGCCGAAAAACTCAAGGATGATAAATTTGCCTATGTAGTTTGTGAATTTCCAATTCAAGCAGAAGGTGGAGCCAGGATCGTAAACCCTAAAGCCCTTTCCCATCTTTATGAACTGTGCCAAAAATACGGCAAACCCTTAGTGGTAGATTGCGTCCAGATGGGGGGAAGAGCTTGGACAATCAATGAGAACTTAATCTCGCCTTTTGCCCAGGAAGTTTTGGAATTTGCCGACATTATCACATTCGGAAAAATTTTTCATGTCAATGGCACTATGTTACGGGATTTTACTAAACTCGGCCGAGGTTTTAAAAGTAATTGGGTTGATACCCATGGGCCAAAGGCGCTTGGGGGTACCTGGACGGGGCACATTAGCCAAATGGCTTCGGGATATGCCATCATTCAAACCGTATTGCAAAAGAAATTGTACCAAAATGCCATAAACAAAGCCCAATACATCTTATCAGCTCTGCAAAAAATGGCCAAAAAATACCCGGTATTAACCAATGTTAGGGGTCGATCAGATACCGCCTATTTAGCCTGGAGTTTTGCCGACTCAACCACCCGAGATGTATTCAAAAAACGGATGATCGAAAACGAGCACATTATCTTTTTAACTGCTGGTGACAATTCAATTCGTCTGGCACCCTGTGCTGATATGACACTGAAAGAGGTTGATTCCATTATTGGAGCTATCGATAACCAATTGCGACAGATGTAAGTCTTTCGGATCAATTTTATGAAGAAACTATCAGACACCCAAAAGGCCAACTTAAAATTAGCCGCCGAACTTCTCTGCGAAGATTCCACCGCCCTCGTTAAGGTCGAAAAAGCACTGTCTTTGGTCAAAGGTATTAGTCCTAAGGCCGAAAAATACTTAAGTTCCAGTATCGAAATTATTGCCAAAATCAACAAAATCAGCGAAGGTGCTGTTGTTGAACTGTCAGCTCAAAACTTACCCGAACAAACTAAAACTCAAAAGCACCGCAAAAAATTAATCCTCCTTTTAATTACCAATCTTAAAGATTTCAAATCGGAAATTAGCCGTCTTCAAGCCCTCCAAACCACTTCCGCTGTCGGTACCACCAAAATTTTAGCTACCCTCAAAGGCCCGCTTGGTTTAGTTACTGTTGTTGCCGCCGTCGTTGTTGTCGGTGTCAAATTAATAGACACCAAAACTACTTCCATTACCATTTCCAACTTTGGTTGTCGCCCCATTCCACCCCTGACCGAAAAATCTATCTCCCTTCCCGGTCTCAAACTACCCGATTCCACCATTGCTAGTGGTGGTAGTGACACTCTTTCCATCCCGACCCTTCCTCTATCCGTTTCCTTGTCGCCGGGTTCCGTCACTCTTAGTTCAATCGGCCTCAATCGCCAGTTTTCAATTCCCCTGGAATACAAAGATGTTGTTTTTGACGGTCAATCTTTAATGAACCGTCAAACCGATCTCAAGTTAAGTTCATCCAAAACCCACCGCCTCGAACTCCGCTGCCAATAATCGATTTCTAATAGTTTTCCTCAAGCATTTTTTCAACGATATTTTTACGGTATATTTGGTGGATATATCGGTTCTCCCAATCAATTACTTCCCGATATTCCTTTTTGGAATAAGGAGTCAAATCTAGCTCTTTGGCTATTTTTTCCACCTCTAAACTTTCTCCACCCTCAATCTCAAAAGTAAAGTAGTCATCAGTATATTTTGACAACTTAATTTCTACCCCCTGAAAACCATATTCCCAACTTTCCCAGTAGTAAATCATCCCGTTTTGGTAACCAAGCACCCCCAGTAAATCCAACGCTTCCAAAAATTGTTTGTTTTCTAATTTAACCTCAACCTCCCTTCTTTCCAAATCATGAAATTTTCCGGTTTTAATTGAAATTTTTTCTTTATCGTCGCTTTTTTTTAATCTAATGTCAGTACCGCTCAGGTTTTTCCAGGTTTTACTCTTTTCATCAAAACCCGGCGATAAATCTATCGACAACCGATGATAATGGTCAACTAACTTTCCCTCTTTTTGAAGCAGTTTATACAAACGGCCAAAGTCGGTCTTAGATAACCTACCGCGAATTTCAATTTCGGTCATAGTTATTTATCCATTCTTCCCACATATTCTCCTTCCTTTGGGAATCCAGCTTTATAGTCAGCCAGTAATTTTTGAGTCAATGGATGTGGTAATAAATTCTCCGGTAGTTTGTCCATTGGCAGCCATGTCAACCAATGGGTTCCGGGCTCTTTTTCCGGATCAAATCGATGTTCAATTTCCTCAAATTTATTAATATCACCCAAAACAAATATTTCCACACAGTGATCATCGCCCTCCGGCCAGATAAAATCACGGATATATAACACTTTTTGAAATTTAAATTCCACTTCCTCACCGCACTCTTCCTTTGTCTCTCTCAAACACGCTTCCAACATTGTCTCGTTGTGTTCCATGTGGCCGCCGATATAAAAGAAAAAATCTTTTTCCTTAGTGTATTCGGTTAATAACTTGTCATTTTTGATTACTACTAACCTAACTGTTACATTCACCCCGTGATTTTTCATATAAAAATCATATCATGTTGTAAAATAATCCTACCGTGAAACCCATCCTTTATTTTTATCGATTTTTGGCCAAATACAAATGGAAATTCATTCCATTTTTACTGGTTGTCATGGTCACGGTAGTTTTGGAAACCATTCGTCCTTTTTGGCTCAAACAAATTATTGACAACTCTCTTTTGCAAAACCAGTCCCAAGTTCTGTTTTTTTTAATTCTTTTTGGAGTTTCCACCATCGGTGGTAATTTATTTTCTGCCTTTTCTTATTACCTGGGTGACAAGATCATGATTTCTACCTCCCGGGAAATTCGGGAAGCGATTTTTCAAAAAGTTCTTGAACTTGATTTCGCCTATCATGTCAACAAAAGTACCGGTTCCCTTATTAGTGCCTTCCGTCGGGGGGACAGCGCTATTTATACCGTTTTCCAAAGTCTTCATCAGGAGTTATTTCGGGTATTAATTGCTCTTCTTGTCACCCTCTTTTTCCTTTTCCGGGTCTCTCCCCCCATGGCCATTTCTCTTATCTGTCTTTTTGTAATCAATCTCCTTCTTATTTTTTGGCTGATCAAAATCAACCTCAAAACCCGGGTAGAATTGAATCAGTCCGAAGATGATATTTCCGGGATTATCACTGATTCCCTTATCAACTACGAAACTGTCAAATTTTTTGCCGCTGAAACCAAAGAACGTCAGCGTCTTGGCCGTCACTTTATTGACTGGACTCAAAAGTTCTGGAATTTCAGTAATTCCTTTCGTTTGATGGATGTTTGTATCGGTACTTCATCAGGCTTAGGCATTCTTTTTATTCTCTTTCAGGCTGTCACTAAATTTGGCCACGACTTCTCCTTGGGGGATTTGGTCATGGTTTCAGGTTTTATTACCGGTTTTTATTATCAATTTTTTAATTTATTTTTTCGTATCCGCGATATCGCCAAGAACCTCACTGATTTGGAAAAATATTTTGGCATTCTGGAGAACGTGGTTGTTGTCAAAGACCCGGTTACTCCTGTTACCATCAATAAACCCATTGGTGCCTTAACTTTTCGCCATGTGTCTTTTGCTTATCCCGGCTCCAGAGACAAAGTTCTCGATGATATCAATTTAGAAATAGTCTCGGGTGAAAAAGTAGCCTTCGTTGGCCGTTCCGGTGCCGGCAAAACTACTCTTATTAAATTACTCCTTCGTTTTTACGATGCCACTGTCGGCGTCATTGAATTTGACGGGGTTGATATCCGTCGCCTGACCAAGTCTTATCTTCGTAGTCTTATGGCTGTTGTTCCCCAGGAACCAATTATGTTTAACAACTCTATTAAGTTTAACCTTGCCTATGGTAAAGAAAATGCTTCTTGGTCAAAGGTTAAAAAAGCTGCCGCCGATGCCAATATTCTTGACTTTATTGAAGGACTTCCGGAAAATTGGAAAACCGAAGTGGGGGAACGGGGAATAAAATTAAGTGGTGGCCAAAAGCAGCGCCTGGCCATTGCCCGGGCTCTTTTAACTGACCCTAAAATTTTAATTTTCGATGAAGCCACCAGCAATCTTGATTCCGAATCCGAACGCAAAATTCAACAGGCTCTTAATTTTGCTTCCAAAAGTTGTACTGTCATCATTATCGCTCACCGTTTTTCTACCATCCGTAATGCCGACAAAATTGTGGTGCTAAATAACGGCATTATTTCTGAAATCGGTAAACATCAAGACCTCATTGCCAAAGGCGGCATTTACCGGTTACTCTGGACTCTCCAGTCCAAAGGCAAACTCCTCACCAACGAATCCCTCGTCGGAGCCTAAATAGATTTGGTAGAATAAGGTCATCTATGGCCAAATATGATCCAAAAACCCGCGAGAAATATTGGCAGGATTTCTGGCTTAAAGAAGGGATTTATAAATTTGACCCCCGGTCCCCAAAACCCCTCTATTCCATTGACACCCCCCCTCCCACCGTTTCCGGCAAGCTCCACTTAGGTCACGTTTTTTCCTATACTCAGGCCGAAGTTTTCGCCCGTTACCGTCGCTTAGCCGGCTACAACGTCTATTATCCCTTTGGCATGGATGACAATGGTCTTCCTACCGAGCGTTTAGTTGAGCAGGAGTTAAACATCAAAGCCCAGGATTTACCCCGCGACAAGTTTGTCGCTAAATGCTTAAAACTTGTCGGCGGTTATCACCAAGCCTACCGCAATTTATGGCAGTCCCTCGGTTTCTCCGTTGACTGGGATCTTTTATATTCCACCATTTCCCTTGAAGTTCAAAGATTAACTCAAACCAATTTTATTAAAATGTATCAGAATGGTTATATTTACCGTCAAAATTCTCCGGCCCTCTGGTGTTCGGTTTGTCAAACTGCCGTCGCTCAAGCCGAAGTTGAAGACAAAGCCTTTGACTCTGTTTTTTACGATCTCTTTTTTCATGACCCTAAAGGTAACCAAATTGTTGTGGCCACTACCCGCCCCGAATTATTACCCGCTTGTGTGGCCGTTTTTGTCAATCCGGCCGATTCCCGTTATCTCTCTCTGATTGGTACCAAAATTTTCACTCCCCTTGAGGCGGAAGTTACGGTTTTAGCCAATCCGGACGCCAAAATTGATAAAGGTTCCGGCGTGGTTATGTGCTGCACCTATGGCGACGAGACCGATTTGACGTGGAAAAAACAATATAATCTCCCCGAACTGATTATTATCGACTCCCAAGGCCGTTTTAATGACAGTTGTTCTCTTGAAACCATGCGTGGCCACACTATTACCGAAGGTCGCCAAATAATAGTTGACTATTTAAAATCAAAAAAACTTATCGGTAAGGATCTTCCTCTGGTTCACGATGTCGGTGTTCATGAACGCTGCGGCCATCCCATCGAAATTATCAACACTCCTCAATGGTTCGTCCGGGTTTTAGATATCAAGGACCAACTAATCACCCTCGGCAAAAAAGTAAACTGGTTTCCTGCCTACATGGGTGACCGTTTTACTACTTGGGTAGAAAACCTCAAGTGGGATTGGTGTATTTCCCGCGATCGCTTTTATGGTATTTCCATTCCTGCTTTTTTTTGTGCCGATTGCCAAGAAGTAATTGTGTCCATCGAGCCCAAGCACACTTGCCCCAAATGTAAATCCATTAATTTAGTTGCCGAAAAATTAATTTTCGATACCTGGTTTACTTCCGGTAATACCCCCGAGATTAATGGTAAATATGTTCCCGCTCCTATGAGCCTCCGGCCCCAGGCCCACGATATCATTCGTACTTGGGCCTTTTACACCATGGTCTTATCTTATTACAAGACGAATTGTATTCCTTGGATCGACGCCGCCATCTCCGGCCATATTCTCCTGCGCCGTGGAGAAAAAATCAGTAAGCGCACCGGCGGGGGAGACCTTCGTCCCGAGGAGGAAATTGCCAAACATTCTGCCGATGCCATCCGTTTTGCCATGTGCGGTGCCGCCCTGGGACAAGATGCTTATTACGAGGAAAATGAATTAGAAAACGGTAAAAAACTAGTCAACAAGCTCTTTAACGCTTCAAATTTTTGTTTTATGAATTTAAGTGGCCACAGGCCAAAAGCACTTAATCTGAACACTTTATTACCTCTCGATCGCTGGCTTTTATTAAAGTCCTACGACGTCTCAATAAAAATGCAAAACTATTTTGAAATTTATGATTACGCCCACGCCCGTGACCTCTTGACTGAATTTTTCTGGGGTGTTTTCTGCGACTATTATTTAGAGATTATTAAAAAAAGGGTCTATGACCTACCCGATGATAATCCCGATAAAATCTCCGCCCAATCCACTCTTTTTTATGGGCTTAACAATATTTTAATTATGGCTTCACCCTTTATTCCCCACATCACTGAAGAAATTTTTCAGTCTTTTTATCCGGACAAAATCCCGGATGCTCCCAAAAGTATTCATCTTTCTGCTTGGCCCAAAATGGATCTACTAGGAGATTTCTCTTTCCTCGATATTCAGGTTAAATCTGTCTTAGAAATTATTTCTCTGTTTCGGATTGAAAAATCCAAACTAGGATTAAATATCGGTGCCGAAATCAACACCCTGTCCATTTTTCATCCCACTCTAACTACCGATACTCTGACCCCTTTCGAATTTGATCTTCTCGCCGTCTCCCGTGCCAAAAAATTAACCCTGACCAAGTCCGATCAATTTAAGGTAGAGATAACTAATGGATAACCTAATTCCCTCCCATATTCAAAAAGTTCTCGAAAAGATATTTACCGACACCTTATCTCTCTGTATTTTTCTCTATGGTTCTATGTCCCGAGGTGATTCCGTTTCCGAAAGTGATTATGAAATAGGTGTTATTTACCAGAAAGATTCAAAAGTTTCCCGAAGTACTCTTTCTACCTATCATCAATTTGACAATCTCAAAATCTACCCTTTCTCTTTAGAGGATCTTCAAAACAATAGCCTCGACACGCCTTTCCCTAGATCTTTATACCTTCTTCAACTAATCAACAACGCTCAAGTCCTGTTTGGTGAAAACGTTTTTAATAATATTAATAAACCGGTTTTAAATTCAAGCGATTTAATTGAAGTGGTGGCTTTTTCCCTTGGTCGTGCCTACGCCGCCGTTGTTTCTTCCCGCCAAAACGACACTATCGCCGTTATTGACAACCTAACAAAATCTTTTCTTTATAGCCTGCAAACTTTAGTTTTTGTTAAAACTGGAAAAATTATTTATTCCTATCACGAATTAAAAAACCAAGTCCCAAACCTTAATATTCCCGCCGAATATACTCAACTTGCTTCCCATGTCTTTGCTGTTAGAAGTGGGGAAACACTACCCGACCCCAATCTGCTTTTCAAAAATATTTCCTTCCTCAATCAGTTTGTCATGCCTCTAGCCCGCCAATATCGTTAATCTGAAGCCAGTTCTCTTTTTACCCGCTCACTTAAAAAAACCTTCATCAAAGACTGATAGGGGACGTCTTTTTCATTGGCCAACTGTTTAATTCGGCCAAGTAATATTGACGGTAACCGTAATGAAATTGATTCAGTCGTCAATTTTAAATTTGGAAAGATAGTTTTTTTTGCTTTTGACCAGTCGACATAATCAGCTGAACTATTTTTAGCCCAAAAATCGCGCTCTTGGTCTTCGTTTT
The DNA here is from genome assembly GCA_964607745.1 of uncultured Gammaproteobacteria bacterium. Lineage (GTDB taxonomy): Bacteria > Patescibacteriota > Microgenomatia > UBA12405 > UBA12405 > UBA12158. The sequence continues at coordinate 8,515 of CAZSLG010000021.1, forward strand.
TAAATTTTGGTATTGCTTTGAGTTTTTTTGTACTCATTTTTCCCCTTTTTATCCATATCTCTTATGGAAATAATTCTAATTTTTTGTTTTTTAACTGTAAAAGAGATAAAAAGCAGTCTATTTTCACCTGATTTTCCCAGTGCTTGATATCTCTTTTCTATTGCCGAATGTTTATTGTCTTCGACAACTATCAATGGCTGGTTAACAAAAACCTCTTCCGCCTCCTGACAACTTACTTTATGTCTTTTGAGATTTTTGTCGATGTTACCTGAATCCCATTCAAAAGAAATTGGTTCAGGTATTATCACCATTAAAATAGTATATTACAGCAATATACAGTATGTCAAGAGGGAATATCCAAAGACTAATAATTTACTTTCCGTGCTTTTTTCTTTCGATGTATTCCTTTATGTGTTCAAAAGGGGAAAAATCTATGTTCCAAATCCCCTCAAAGGGATTGTCCAAATCATCCGCCAAAAAGAAGGCCATTGATACAAATAAAGACGAAGAAACCATTGCAAATAAAAACATTCCTATATTTACATATCCAATTAACCCGATTGATACCAGTAGCAACAGAGCCAAAATTCCATGCAGTAATTTCAGCAAAAACGGTACTCTGGCCAGCCCTGATTCGATTCTTTCACTCCTAGTTGAAGATAAATCTTCATAGGCCTGAATCAACGATGAAAACGCCACCGCATCTCGGTCATCGTCAAACCTTACCCTATCTATCGAATCCAGTATCCCGATAAGCTCTGTAGACGGGTGCACGATTCTTGTTCCTTTCGACAGGTCATACTTTTCACTTCTCACAATTTTATCTATATACGCCAACAGCGCCGTTTTCATTTTGGTGCTCACTTTTTCATCGTTAAGATAATCGGTGTAATTCCACAGGCTCGATAGCAATTTTGCCTCTCTTGATACCATTGCCGACATGCTGTTAAATTGTCCCCAAACGGTCACTATGATAAAAGCGGCAATGAAAGTATAAAAAGTCCCCAAGATTCCTACAAACCATCCAAATCCACTATTTTCACCCACCAATAATTCGCTCCCTATTGCCAACCTCAGGATCAAACTTAATATAGTTACTACTAATATTGCCCCTAACACCTTGGTAGCAAATACCATTTGGTCATTATTGTTTTTCATAACCACATTTTAGCACCCAACCAAACAAAAATCGTCTATAATCTCTCCATGGATTACTCCCAAGCGTCTCTGGATAAACACAAGCTCTTTAAAGGTAAAATTGGCATTGTTAGTAAATTCGGCCCCATCATTACCCGCGAAGATTTAAGTACCGCCTACACTCCCGGTGTCGCCGCCGTTTCCAAACTGTTGGCTGCCGAGCCGGAAAAAGCTTATGATTACTCGATTAAATCTAATTCGGTCGCCGTTGTTTCCGACGGTTCGGCAGTTTTAGGTTTAGGTAATATTGGTCCCTATGGCGCTCTACCTGTAATGGAAGGAAAAGCCCTGCTTTTTAAAGAATTTGCCGGCATTGATGCCTACCCTATTATCCTGGATACTCAAAACCCCGATGAAGTTATTAATATCATCAAAAATATTGCTCCTGGTTTTGGCGGTATCAACCTCGAAGACTTTTCCGCCCCCAATTGTTTTTATATCGAATCCAAACTCAAAGAAATTTTAAATATCCCGGTAATGCACGATGATCAACACGGCACTGCCATTGTAGTTTTAGCTGCCCTGATCAATTCTCT
>CAZSLG010000022.1:0-1239 GCA_964607745.1 uncultured Gammaproteobacteria bacterium
GAATAAACCCGGACATAGGACAGAGTGCCGACATGGGGATCGGATTGGACTTTAAATAATAGACCGGAAAAAGAATCATTGTTTTCGGGTCTTCTTAATATTTTGTCGCCGGTGTTAACATCAAAACCTTCAATTGGAGGTAGATCGATAGGCGAAGGTAGATAATCAATAATGGCGTCAAGAATCGGATGGATGCCTTTGTTGCGCCAAGCGGCACCACAGAAAACCGGAAAAAGTTTACGGGCAATAGTGGCACGTCTCAAGGCAGCCTTTAACTCGGGAACAGAAATATTTTCTTCATTTAAATATTTTTCCATTAGAACATCATCGGTACCGGAAATTTTTTCAACCATGTGAGCCCGGGCGGCAGTGGCCGCCTTTTCATATTCCGGGGTTATGTCTTTAGTAGTAAACTCCATGCCTTCAGGGTCTTTGTCGTAGACAATCATTTTCATTTCCATTAAATCAATGACACCTGTGTGGGCATGTTCTTCGCCTACAGGCAATACCACCGGAACAATGGGGGCCCGAAGTTTTTGAGTAATGGATTCAAGAGTTTTTTGGAAAGAAGCGCCAACTTTATCCATTTTATTAACAAAAGCAATCCGGGGAACGCCGTATTTGTCGGCCTGACGCCAAACAGTTTCACTTTGCGCCTGAACACCGGCGTTGCCGTCAAAAATCATGATGGCACCGTCAAGAACGCGTAGGGATCTTTCGACTTCGGCGGTAAAATCAACGTGGCCGGGGGTGTCGATAATATTAATACGATATTGCTTCCAAAAGGTGGTAATACAGGCTGATTGGATGGTGATTCCCCGCTCCCGCTCCTGAATCATGGAATCAGTGGTGGTGGTACCTTCGTCAACGGAACCGATTTTGTGAATTTTGCCGGTGTAGAAAAGAAGACGTTCGGTGGTGGTGGTTTTGCCGCCGTCAATATGGGCGATAATGCCGATATTACGGACTTTGTCCATGGTTACAATTCTATTTTTAGTGACGGAAATGGCATCGGGCATACAATTAATTTTCAATTATCAATTACGTCCACAGGATTTCGTAAAACTCAAAATTACGAGTTAGGATACCGAGTTACGAATTGAAGATAAATTTTTTTATTTAAATAAATATAATTTATTTTATACCTAGAGTATAAACATAGTATCATAGCAATGGGAAAATAGTTTTACAATGGCTGGTATAATTAATAAGTGAAAAAGAAAAAGATTGCAATCGTGG
>CAZSLG010000022.1:1249-10183 GCA_964607745.1 uncultured Gammaproteobacteria bacterium
TATCGATTATTACAAGCAGGACACGAAATGACGATTTTTGAAAAAGAAAAAGAACTGGGAGGACTTTTAGGATCATTTAAAATCGAGGGAAAAAGTTTGGAAATGGCCTATCATCATATTTTCAAAACTGACAAATATATTATTAATTTAATTGAGGAACTCGGACTATCATCAAAACTAAAATGGTTTGACGGATCAACGGCAATATATTTTGATAAAAAAGTGTGGCCGTTTAACGGAGCCATGGATTTACTCCGATTTAAACCACTGGGAATGATGGATAAAGTGCGACTGGGGTTGGTAAAAATTTATTTAGAAAAAGAAAACACGTGGCAAAAGTTTGAAAATGTATTGGCTTATCAGTGGATGGAAAAGTGGTGTGGGGAAAAAGCCTATAAAATCATCTGGGAACCATTGTTGAAGGGTAAATTTGCCAATCGCTACCAGGATATTTCCATGGCTTGGCTTTGGGCGAGAATTCACACCCGGGGGAATTCGAGTGAAAAAGGTGGAGAAAAATTAGGCTATTTGATGGGCGGTTTTGGACAAATAACCAAAGAGTTGGAGAATAGAATTAAAAAAATGAGAGGAGAAATAAAGCTTAATACAAAAATGTCAGGTGAATTTGACAAAGTGATTAGCTCAGAGGCTTTGCCAAATGTCGATTATTTGGGAGCGGTTACGGCCGTCTTTTCCTCGACCCAAAATTTAAGCAAATATTATTGGCACAATATTAATGACACTAAGTCCCCTTTTGTGGCCTTGATTCAACATACAAATCTAGTACCTAGTACTGAGTACCAAGGAAAACATGTTTATTATTTGGGAACTTATTTACCCCAAGATCATAAATATTTTAAAATCGATGACAAAATTATTTTTAAAGAAAATTTTACTTATTTAAAAAAAATATTTCCTCTGTTTGACAAAAAACAGATTTCGGAGAAAAAGATTTTTAGATTTAAAACAGCGCAACATATTGTTAGTACAAAGTACAAAGTACCTAGTACTAAGTTGGGAGAAAAAGTGATTAATATAAACTTTGCTAATATTTATCCGGAAGATAGAGGGATTAATTTGGCGGTGAGAGAGGGAGAGAAAAGCGCCAGTTACCTTGGTGGGCCAATGTCCGGCTGAGGTGAGCGATTGAAGTTGAGTCAAGAGAGCCAAAGAGTTGACCGTTAATTTCGGTGGATCCGGTTAATATATATTCCCGAAGCTTATTTAAGGGTAGAGACAAATAGCGTCGATCTAGGGGTAAAGAATCAGGAGAGGTAATTTCAGTGTGACGATAAATGAGGGAATTACCGTCATTGGGAAATGAATTATGGCCGAAACGAATGCCGCTACCCCTTGAGCCTTCGGGAACTTTCAGCACCAGAGAACCTTCAACCGGAGAGAATGAAACTTCCAATAGGACCGACTGATTTTCGAACTCAGGTGAGAGAGTTATTTCGTCTCTTTGCAACATATCAATAGTTAGGGTAGTGACAGTAAAATCACAAACAACCTTACCGGCAGCAATTTGGTCGAAAGCAGTCTGAGCACTAACCAAAACCGGCCGGGAAATTTCCCGGGTATCGCCAACAACTGGGGAGGTGTCAATTTGGGGTAGTTTGACGTTTGGGAGAAGCTCTAATTGTTCAATATCGGCCAAACTATGATCAAAGCTTCGGTCGCAAACAATTCTTCTGGGGTTATTGACTGGTTGTCTAAAATCACTTTCCTGAAGCCCAACTTCGGCCAGAAACCGTTTGAAGCTATCGGCAAAACCCCGGGGAAGTTCCCTGATTTTGACCCCCAAAGTCTCCCGATATCGGTCAACCAATAGATATTGATCACCCATCCGGGCACAAAAAATGGTCCCTTCGACGGGTGTATGTCTGTCCCGATGTTCTTTGGAGTGATTAATTAAGATAGGAATTTTATTGCCGTCGCTTTTGGTTAATATAAAAATTGAGTAAAACTTACTATTGGCATCTTCAACTGTAAAGCCGGTAGTGGTGGGACTTTTTGAAGCGTCAAGGGTTGAGGGGATATGAGGTACAAAGGATCTTAACCCTCTTTCGGCCAGCGATTGATTTAGCGACTGGACTATAAAGGGAGGTATATTAACAAGGTCTTTGATGGGTAGATTGGGGTCGCAAAGAATAGGTATTTGGGGATCAGAATTGGGGACAACACACACCATTTTGGCGGCATGATCTAGCCGGTGACGGCGGGTTTCAGCGATCAAATGATAGGGCGTTTTGGTTTCGGGAACTTTACCATCGTAGCTATACTTGAAAAGTATTTCGGGTAAGAAATAGTCCGAACTTAATTGCCGAACGTCAACCAATTCCCCGGCAATGATTGGATCCGGATCGAGCTGTTGAGATGTGTCGTAAACGTTGGGGAAAAAACCACTGAGACGTAATTTTTTTAATGTTCGGACTACCTCCTGGGCTAATTGCCGTCGGTCATCTTTTAGTGGTATGGAAACAGTAAAGGCTTGGTGACGTTCCTCTTTAGTTTCGTCGCTGATTCTTTGACCACGGCTACCCAGGGATGAAAAATCCACAAATCTACGTCGGTCCATCTGAGGTCTTTCTGATTTTTGGCGATGGTGTCGTGGAAAGGAATCGCAATTTCGCACCCGGCTAATCGGCAGAGGGTTACCGGCGGTCAAATAATCTAAACCGACTCCGCGGATTATGGCAATTTTAATAGGAATACCCAGTAGGTCGGCCAAAATAATCCGATGGAGTCCATCAATAATTTGATATTGGTCATTTTCATTCACCGCTACAATAGGTGGAGCAATTTTGAACACAGTATCTGATCCGGGTTCACGAATTGTGACTATTCCGTCAAGATTAAAAATATCGATCCCGTGAGCCTGACAATAGGGATGAATAGAATCACGAATGTACTCAAGCTGGTGGTTAAGAACGTAAGTGGCTGAAGCGTGTAGTTGCCCCATCGGATTGGAAATAGTTTCCAGGGAAACTTGAGCCTCACGACAGGGTATTTCTCCATAAGCATTGGTAAGCCGCCGAAGATGGCTGGCAATATCTATATTTAGTGATATTTCGGGGTTGGTAAATAATTTGTCGGATCCCGCAGAGGGGATGTCTTTGAACATGATTAGTTAATTTTAGCTTATAATTGGAGGGGGCAATATGAATGACAATATATTTCTTAAAACAATTACTTTAAAAGGGTGGTTTAAGAGAAGCGGTGCGGGTATAAAGAGAAATATTAGAAATATACCGGAAATAAACGGCGGTTTATTAATGGCTTTGGCAAATTTTCCCGAAGAAGGCGACAATATGTCCCTTTGGAGAGTGAAAAACATTTTGCTTGGTAAAAACCTTAGTTTGCTTGAGCTGGTTTTTAAATCAATTGGGACAAATGAGGAATTTATCAGAGAAGCGGTGATTTCAAATCAAGGTGATGGTCCTTTCAGTTATGGATTAGTATTACTAACCGAGAAAGAAATCCCTAAATTTTTTGTACTGGCAAAGCAGAAATTAATTAATGGTGGTATCGGTGATTGGAAAGCTATAGAGCTGTATTTTCCCGACTTTTCGAAGGACAAGCCAATAGTGTTGCCGGAGAAATATCAAAAAGATTTGGAAAAGGTACTGGGGCGTGAGTTTGAGATAAATAAGTTTATTGACCTTGGACAAATATACTTAAACGAGAAGGTTTTTTTGAACCAAAGCAACCTCTTTGTGACAACAATTGAGATAAGGGGGCAAATTAATGAAAATATCAACTTAAAACAATTAGTAATTGTACCGGTTGATAAAAGGTCGGAGTTAAGAAGGAAAACAAAAAGTGGAACAATATTGGCGGTATTGGCAAAAATGGAAGCTTTTGGTATACTATAGGTCTAATGAGTAATGTTGTCTGTTCGGAAAATAAATATAACCGCCAGGATGCAATGGCGAAAATAAAGAATAAGCGCTGGTATCAAGATTCCAGTCAAGAAATTCAGGAAAAAATTGATGAAATTCCTGAAGATTTTCAAGGCTTTTTAAATGATTTAGCAGACAGAGAAGAAGAAAATGGTTTTTATTTCATTAAAAAGCTAAAGCAAATTTTTTGGGATGATCGTTATGTTGTACCTACTTTTGAAGTCAAATCAAAAAAAGACAATAGTGATTATGTGAACTCCTTCGTGGCTTGGAGAAAGGGAGTACACCGATCAATAAACAGTTTAGTATTAGTGGAAACTCAAGGAGAAATAACCCATTTTATCGCCAAAAAATCAATTAGGTTTGCCACCGGCAGAGAGATATATGAGTCAATCGGGAGTATTCATCCGCCAAGAGACGTGGATGAAAATAGTCAAGAATACATGCAATACCTGCAACAGGAGTTTGAAAAAACTTTACGTTTGCCGAATTTAAAAATCAGCAGATTAATTAATTTGGGAAATATCTACCCGGACGCAGGGATGACTGACACAATCGTAAAGCTAATTGCGATTAAGGTTGAAACTTGCGACATAAATGAAATAAAAAATTATATTGATGGAAATATATACAATGACAAAAGGTATGATTATGGATTTGAAATAATTCCAATTGAAAGACTGCTAAAATTTTTATCCGAAACAAATGATTCGTTTTTACTGGCGATTTTTGGCAGATTACAGGCTTTGAATGTGATAAAGCTCTAGACTGGTAATTGTAATTATAAGATAGTTTGATATAATACGGGATCGAGCCACAAGCTCGGACATTAAAAAAGAGATTTGTTTTGTAAAAGACTTTGGTCTGGATCATTGCGTGAGTTGGATTTCCACAACAAAATACTTTGAATAGATTGCCCCATTTGGGGGTATTTTTTGGTCAATGGCGTCAGAAATATCCGAACAATTAAATTTGGGCGGATTTTTCTGACGCCAATTAGAGGTCAGGACCTATTTGAAAAGGAGAAAACGCTATGAAAAAGAAATTCGTACCAACGGTAATAGATCTGAAAGGTCTGGGATACAAAGCCATGGGATGGCTAAGGTTGCCATTCAGTAAAAAACCCAAAGTGGGTGTTCCCTGGCAATTCGAGATCGAAGGGTGGGCGACGGTCATTGGACCGGATGGACCTGTCAAAGGAAGGATTACCAAGATGGGACCTGTGGCGGCTGCAACCATTACCAATCCTGTTTTGGGTCGTCAAGTATATGCAGTCTCTCCGGCTGGCTGGCTTCAGATGTTCTGGGACCAGTTTAATGGCGGTGTCCTGACCGTACTTTACACCGTCGTTGGCGGAAAGGTGCTCTTCGGTACGACCACCGCGACTCGGTTTCTACATGTGACCGACGGGAAACCCGACGTTCTGCTGGAGTTCCCCGGCCGTTTTGTAGGCAACAACCAAAAACCGGACGCGGCGATCTTTGAGCAACTGAAAGGCATTACTGGGCTGGACGGATGCAGGTTGACCTACCCGATTGAACTGGATGGTAAGACAATCCCAGGTACTATGGCCAACCGCGCCTTTGACCTGATCGTTGATGACGGCCAGAGCAATAAAGTGGCGGCACTTTTCATCCCACCGTCGGCAATTGACATGGAAACCATGGCCATGAACATTCGCTATGATCCGGTAATGCCCCCCACCAGCGACACTTCGCGGGATGCTGAAACCAAGCGAAAAGACGCGAAGTTCCTCGCTTCTGTAACTACGGCAAAGTTCATCCCATGGGCTCGGTTGTATGTTCTGGGTATGGACGGTATTGCCAAAGCGGCGGCAGCGACTATCCACGGCGCAGTGGAACTGGAACTTGTCCCCACTCAATAAACAAATCTCTGCCTCCTCCCCAACCCCCAAGCTTTCATCGGTGTCCCAATTGCGGGACACCGATGGCGCTTGGGAAAAGGGAGGGGGAATTAATTTAATTTCTAATTAAAAATTTACAATTTAAAAAATAAAATGATAAAAACAGGTGAAAATACGACAATCTTTAATGAAGCTTGGGGAAAAGTCAGGGCGGAAATACCGGAAAGGTTTCTAGCCCAGTTTCCACTGTTGAGAGGCGATCGAGAGATTTTAGACTTACAAAAATGGTGGGGAGAGAGACTGGAAAAGGCAATTGATTTAATAAGAGAGCCGGGAGATGCTACCGGGAAAAAGGACTGGCTGGTTGAAGCCGATGAAGACGGGGTGCTGATGACATTGCACCGACAAGATGGAAAATTTTGGGAAGTAGTGATGATGACAATAACCAGAAAAAACCCTGATCCAACAAAGCCTGATTTTAAATATGCTTCACCGATAAAAGTGGCCATAGAAACTATGATGGACTTACCTTTTGGCCCGGATCAAACAGAAACTGAGTTACCAGTAAACGGTATATTGGTGGCAGTGGTTGACAATAAAGGTAGATACCTGATGGCGGCAGGACAGGAAACAACCGCGGAAACGCCAAAACAACTGATAGCGCGATTACCGGTTCAAAGCTCGCCAGGTAAATGGGCCTTGGTGGCAGGTGGAAACACGGCAGCTGATCCGGCCCTAGCGATGTTTCTTAGGGTGACCGGATGGGAAGCAAAAGATTTATTTCAAAGAGCCAAGGCGCTTTTTCCATTAAACGCGGAAGACACAAATTTTGATGTGAAACACAATATCGCCTTGTTAGTAGAGGTGGATGAGGACGACGAGGCTCACGATCAACTGGTGGCTGACGGGCAAATGAAATGGATGACTGAGATACAAATGAGAGTACTAAGCCAATTAGGAATTGCGAATGCTCACACTTTGGCGGTATTAAAAACCATCGAAGATTGGCGATATTTTTCCAATCAATATTAGCCCAGTTGTTTTTTTATCTCCAGGAGACCTTCGCGGAGAGTTTTCATGTGGATACCAAGGGCGGTGATTTTACTGTTGTCTAAACCCAGATTTTTTTGCCAAGGACGGGAGCCGGGGGGAAGAGTTTTGACATAATCGGCCAGAGTCGAGGCAACAACTAATGATTTATCAAATCCAAAAACTTCAGCAACTGCCAAACAGAGATCGTAAGGTGATTGGGCCGAGGAACCACAACAATGGTAAATACCGGTATATTGGTTGTCAATAAATTTACGAACAGCGGCAGCAATGTCGTCAATAAAGGTGGGTGAGGTAAAATGATCGGTCCATTGGGGATAAAGTTTGCCTATCTTAAAGCCATCGATTAATTTACGGACTATATCTTTTTTGGGTTCAAAGGCAGCACGATAGGGAAAAGCCAAACGTAAAATTGAAGATTTAATACCGGAATCGAGAACGACTTTTTCAGCTAAATATTTTGTTTCACCATACCACTCAATCGGATTGGGAATATCGGTTTCCAAATATTTACCAACTTTCGTCCCGTCGAAGACAAAATCAGTGGAAATATGGATTAAATATTTATTGTATTTTTTACACAAGTCGACTATATTTTGGGTACCGATGACATTGAGCTGGTAACAGAGGCTATTTTGATCTTTATTTTGAGTCCAGGCAGCATTAGTATCGGTAAAGGCGGCTAAATGCAGAACGGCAGTAGCATCGGGATTGTCAGTAAAAACTTTTTCCAAAGCCACCGGATCAAGAATACTGATACCTGATTCAATGGAGATATCAATAAATTGAATATCGGGATTTAGTTCTGAAATTCTGGAGCCGACCAAACCGGTAATGCCGGTAGCAATGACTTTCATTACCAAACAAGCTTTTTTAATTCATTAATTTGAGATTTGAAAGAGGGTAGTAATTTATCTTTGTCGGAAAGAATCGGAGAAACTGCCATCCAACCAACATTGATATCACGATCATTCCAAATGATACCGCCCTCGGAATCTTTGTTGTAAAAGTTACTACACTTGTATTGAAAATCAACCACATCGGTTAGACTATAAAAACCATGAGCAAAACCGACCGGAACATAGAACATGTTTTTATTTTCGGCCGATAAATGGGCAGACTCCCACTTACCGAAAGTAGAAGAATCAGGACGAATGTCAACGGCAACGTCAAGTATTTCCCCGGCGGTAACCCGAACCAGCTTGGCTTGAGCAAAAGGGGGTTTTTGGAAGTGAAGACCGCGAAGAACAAATTGGCTGGATCGAGAATGATTATCCTGAACAAAATCGATATCGATACCATTTTTGACAAATTCTTTTTTGGAATAGGTTTCCATAAAGAAACCTCGGTCGTCACCAAAAACCTGGGGCTCAATTAGCATCAGACCCGGAAGGGAAAGTGGAGTAAATTTCATCATGACAAAATTATAGCAAATTATTTTCGGGAAGTGGCAAGACGACGATAAAATTCTTCAGCTTCAGTTTTCATGGGACGCCACCAGCTTTCATTATCCTGATACCATTTAATAGTGGCCGCAATCCCCTCTTCAAATGTAAGAGAAGGTTGCCAGTTTAAATCCTTTTTAATTTTGGCCCAATCGACCGAATAACGGCGATCATGGCCGGGACGATCAGGGACATGCTCAACATCGGTTTCAGGTTTGGACATTAATTTTAAAATAGTTTGGGCAATTTCGATGTTGGGAATGTCCTTGACTAAACCGCCGACATTATAAGTTTCGCCTACTTTTCCTTTTTGAATAACGGTTTCAATGGCGCAGCAGTGATCGGTGACATAGAGCCAGTCGCGGACATAGAGACCATCACCATAAATAGGAATTTTTTGACCATCAATTAAATTGGTAATCATTCTCGGAATAAATTTTTCAGGGGACTGATACGGGCCATAGTTGTTGGAACAATTGGTAATGGTCACCGGTAGATCAAAGGAGTGATAGTAGGCTAGACAGAAATGGTCAGAGGCCGCTTTGGAAGCGGAATAGGGAGAACGGGGGTCATAGGGAGTTGTTTCGCAGAATTTCTCGGGAGAATCGAGGGGAAGGGCACCGAAAACTTCATCAGTAGAAATATGGTGAAAGCGGAGATTAAATTTTTTGGC
>CAZSLG010000023.1:0-1222 GCA_964607745.1 uncultured Gammaproteobacteria bacterium
TACCCAATTTTTTTGAAACTTTTTCTCACAAATTCTAAAAAATTTTCTTACCAATCAAAAGAGTAAAAAATTACTAAAAACTTTTGAGATTTATCCTCTCCAAAAGGGGAGTCTTAATAAAACAAGTGATATAGAATGATATATTTAGTACAATGCGGAGTATGTCAAAATAATACGGTTAATATGAGAATTATATAGAATGATATGGTAATTATATCTTTTTTTCCCTATTTCCCAAGTGGTATTTTTGGTGTACCTCCCGCAACCTGGAATCGGTCACGTGGGTATAGATTTGAGTAGTGGCAATATTACGATGACCCAACAATTCTTGAACCGACCGCAGATCGGCCCCGGAACGCAACAAATCGGTTGCCATAGAATGACGTAAAGTGTGAGGAGTGGCATCAACCGGAATCCTGGCCTGTCGGACATAATGCTTCACCAACCTCTGAATTGATCTGGCCGATAATCTTAACTCCTCATCGCTACTAGCTATGTCCTTTTTTCCTCCAAAACGGATAAACAATGGTTTATGCCTATCCATCCGCGACTTTATATATCTGTCCATCAGCATTGCTGCTTGTTGGCTAACAAACACCACCCGGGCCTTACCACCTTTCCCGACAACTCCAAACTCCCGACTCTCCAAGTTAATCTGATCCCGATTTAAAGCTACTGCTTCCGATACCCGTAACCCAGTAGAAAACAATAATTCCAGAATGGCCCTGTCTCTTAAGCCCACCTTGGTGGACAATATTGGCTGGGACAACAACCTCCCAATTTGGTCTTCATCTAGAAATTTTAAGGAATGTTCGGCATTTTTTGGAACTTCTATTTTTTCCGGCTGCATTACCTGAAAATCGTTTCGAACCAACCATTTTAAAAAAGATCGAATGGCTATCACATAGTAGCCCTGGGTCACACTCTTCATAATACCTCGTAAGCCCGGTAACCGCGATAAATACAATCTAAAATTTCTAATTGTCTCCTGATTAATATCACCGAGTGTCGGTTCCGTAATCCCTGAGGCCTGAAGATAGGTCAACAGCACTTCCAAATAATGTCGGTAATTTCTAACCGTCAACTTTGAAGCATTCCTTTCAATTTCCAAATATTCTAAAAATCTAACGATTCCTTCCTCCAATTTCATATTTCTAAGACTATCGTAGCACAAAATCAACTAAATCTTCATTTCTGGGGCCTTTGGTGAAGTCATATATAA
>CAZSLG010000023.1:1322-6966 GCA_964607745.1 uncultured Gammaproteobacteria bacterium
GGTTCTGCCTCCGCTAGGTGAGGGCTATTAATAATAGTGACAGTAGTCAGTATTGAAAATTCGTAATTCGTAATTAATAATTATTAATTAATGTTCTCCTCCTTCGCTACCCGGAACCCCTTCTCTTTCCTTCAGTTTGATATAGTCGACTGCTAATAACTTTTCCACATAGACTGTATCATACTATAACATTATACTGTCCTATAATATCCTATAATTTTTTGTGTAAATAACTGGATTATCCGTGAAAATGCTTCCCCACTCCCCTAGTTTACCATCAAATATTACCTATCTTTAGCTTTGTATATATAATATTTTAACCTAATCACCTATCGTTAAATCTATCTAAATCCCTCAATTCTCAAACCCCAATCCTGATTTTCTACCCAATTCTCCCCCCAAACTCCCCCACCAATCACTTTCTAACCCCACGCATTTGTGACAATTATTGCCATAAGTATGGCAATTCCTGTCAATATATACCCGGTTACTACCCCTTTAAATAATCTATCTTTGATATCCGCCTGAAATAGGCCAGAGAGAAGGTAGATTATTGATACTAAATACACTGATCCTTTAAATATCCCCACCGGCCAAAAGGAAAAAACCAAAGCCATTTGGCCTACTATCCAAGCGGCTACTAAAATATACACCCATCTTCCCCTACCCTTTCCATCGTCAGGCAGATCAATTGCTATTGCCCAAAACTGATATAAAAACAACAATATTGTAATAAATAGGGCTAAGAGTGAATTACCCCAAAAAGGTAGTCTAAAAGACAACATACTATCAAACAGAAAAAAGGCAGTTAACAATACCAAAATTAAACTGACCGTATAAGCCGCTCGATATAGCGGTACTGTTTTATAGCCAATCGCCACCAAAAATACATTCTCCACCAGAAATATGAGATAGATCATTACCCCAAACGCTGCCGCGTATATCAAAAAACTAATCTGACTCGACGGCAACAAGATCACAAATAAACCGTAACCCAAGGTCAACAATACTGGCAAAATCGCCGTCATTAGCTTGTTATATACCCCTCTCTCAAAGATAATTCCCAATCCAAACCAAAAACAAAATATCACCAAAATCAATTCTAAGACAATCCCCAGGTACCGTGAATCCACCGGCAAGGATAAAAACAAATACAGCCCTACTCCCAATATTATCGTCGAAATCAAATAGCGCCAACGTTTAGAAATATTCATTGAAATTCAAACCCTGAAAATACATTAACAACATCACTATTTTCCTCCAAAGCATCTATTAAATCCATTACCTTTATTACTTCATCTTCTGAAACTAATCTTATCTTTTGTTTACATCTTTCGACCACTTCCTCCGTTTTTACCCCTACTCCCATTTCTTTAATTTTGTCCCCAATTTTAGTTAAACTATTCACTTCGGTAATCACCATCTTTTCCTCAAAATCCCTCACTCCAAGTTCAATTAACGACAATTGTTCCTCGTCGGTTAAAATTCTTTCAGTTTCAATCTCCCCCACCCTATCAAACATAAAATCCACTGATCCCTCACTCCCTATCTTCCCTTCATAATTCCTGAAAAGTAACTTAATTTCCCCCAAGGTTCTGTTTTTATTATCCGTTTCCACCTCAATAATAAGCGGTACATTCAAAGGCCCAAAACCCTCAAAACGACATTTTTCCAAGTTTGCTTTTCTTTCTTCGTATCGTTTCATTAATCTGTCGATGTTTTCTTTGGGCATGTTCACTTCCCGAGCCTGTTCTATGGCTGTTTTCAAGCCTACTCCTCCCAACCGCAAAGCCGTCATAATATTTCGCGACGCCTTAGTAAAAACTTCACTTCTTTTTTTGTCCACTGCCCCTTTTCGATTTTTTATATTGGCCCATTTAGAATGTCCTGACATAAGTTTCACTGTATTTTATCATCTCCTCAATCCCCTTCCCCAACACCACCTCCATCCCATCACCACTTACTCCTTTAGTCTTACAGACTAAAATATCTGCCAATTTTTGGGAAATATCTTTTTCCGCCCTGACTTCACTGTTGTAGTTTATTTGACACCCATCCTCTTCTTCACGGGTATCTACCGTTGTCACCATTATCCCCCACCACCCCAATCTATCAGCTACCATATTTCCAAATCCATTCTTTCCAGACGCATTCACCACCACCAATCGAATATTTTTCTCAATCACCTCATTTTCAGCCATATCTCTGGGTATTTTTTCCTCCAAGCTTTCTTTCGCTAAAGATAGGTCACCCGATATGGTTTCCTTTTTCTGCAACCAATCATCGGCCTGTAACCGGAAACGCAACCACCCCAAAGGACCAAGATTTTTCCACAACCAACGGTTATTTTGCCAATCCCCGTCATATATTACCGAAACAGGCCAAAGACCGAAATTGTAAAAAGCCACCATTTTACCCAAGTTAGGCTGACTGTTTTCCTGATCAAGAATTAGTGGTAATTTTGATGTTGGGTAATACCCCATTCCGTTTGGTATCCACAAATCAACTGATCCCAAAACTGATAAGCTGTTTATCATTCCCCGGGAGGGTGAAATATTAACAAATGTCAGCTTCTCCTTCTCTACTTCCATTATTAAAAAATCACCCCCCTTCCAGGACGATTGATATACCCACCATCCACCCCACCCCAACGTTACTATCCCTATCAAAACCGATAGTAATTTAACTTTGATCTTCATATCCCATCCTATTTAATAAACTTTTCAGGTCAGCAGGTATCTTTGACTCAAAGTGCATCAACTTACCCCCCGAATCATTAATACTAATCTCGGTAGCGTGCAAAAAAGGTCTCTTTATCCCCAGATCCATCTCACCACCATAAGTCTTATCCCCCACCAATGGCCAACCCAAATACTGGAAATGTACCCGTATTTGATGGGTCCTTCCCGTTTTTAAATCAACCGAAACTAAGCTATATTTTCTTTTCAAAAAGTTAATTACCGCCTCTCGCCTAAAATGGGTTTCTGAGATCTTCCCGTCTTCTCTCACCTTAAAACGTCCAAAAAAACGTTGACTTCTTCCAATCGGCATTTCAATTATCCCATCAGTGCTGATCACTCCCGAAACCAAGGCTAAATATCGTTTTTTTATTTTTCTTTCTTTAAATAAATATTTTAAATATTCTAAATATTCTTCTGTTTTGGCGACCAATAACAACCCCGAAGTTCCCTTATCCAGTCGGTGCGCTATCCCTTGCCGCCTTAGCCCTATTCCCAATCCATTTTTCAAAAGCCACCCCTCAACCGTTTCCGCTTCCCGTCTGTTTTCATTGGTTACAACCACTCCTGCCGGTTTTTCCAGCACCAGTAAATCGTTATTTTCAAAATTTATTTTGATTTCTTCCATTTTCCCAAAATTACCATGATTAGGCCAATAAATATTAGATAATCATTAATATTATTATAAATCCTGGTTTTAAAAATCGGCCAATAATCCGTCACCCTTCCATATAGTAATCTCTCTCCCAAGTTCAACCCACCACCTATCATAAGAAACCACCATCCGAAATTTTTTTTGTTTTTTATTAATAAAATTCCAATTATTACCAGCGACAACATCTCTGCCATTATCACTCCAGGAAAAGTTATCCCAAAACTTATTCCGGTGTTTTCCACCATTCCCTACTCCCCCTCTTTTTCACACGCCATACACACTGTCGCTTCCGGTCTAACCGCTAACCGGTCAGTATCGATCATTTCTCCGCACTTGTCACAAATCCCGTATTTTCCAATTTTAATTTTCGTCAGAGCTTTACGAAATTCAATTATTTGTTTTTTAACAAAGCTCACCTTAATTTCCGACTCAAAATGGCCAATTTGCTCATCCACATCTTCCTCTAAAGAATTATTAGTCGCTCTGGCGCTATCAGAAAACGGATCTCCCCGCTTTATTTTTTTTTCACTTTTTTTGAGCTCAACAATTCTCTTCTCCAAATACTTCTTTACCCTTCGGGTTAATTTTTCAGGAATTACGTTCACCACCAAGAATACCCAATCCCACTCCACAAATCAAGGCAGGAATAATATAATAAAAATTACCACAAATAAGGGACATTCCCAAAAATACAATTATGTTTGCCGTTAAATATAAAAAACCTTTTCGACCACTTTTATACCAAACAAAAGACCGATACCTTCCTTTTAACCACCAACTTATCAGAGCTACTGACAACAGTAATATTACCGGTATCCATTGTTCGGATACCGTAAAAAAAACTCCATTTAGCCACAACAATAACCATAAATTATCTTCTGCCAAAGAAAAAAATTTCCAACCCCGATCCGTAGCTACCAACCAAGCCATAGAAATCCAGAGTAGATATCCGCCAATCACACTGCTTTCCCCTATTTTCCAAAATTCCAACCACTTTGTCGGATTCTCCGACCATACTCCCCAGTAAATAAAACCATAAGCCAATCGACTTCCTAAAAGATACGTCAAAAGTGATATCCAACCAAATGCCGCCACATCTTCTTCCTTGTAATTATTCCTGAGAACCCGCCAAGACAGATAGAGATAAACAAACAGCCCTATTGTTCCCACCAATATTTGCCACATAATCATATTTTACCTTAATATTATTGTATAATTTGCCTTAAGCCGGAGTGGCGGAACTGGTAGACGCGCACGACTCAAAATCGTGTGACAGCAATGTCATCGGGGTTCGATTCCCCGCCCCGGCACAAAAAACTACGCACTCAAAGCCAGTATTTGTTTCCTAATTACGGGTAATTCTGCTCTGATCCTTTGGGCAGCTTCCCCCATCTCTCCTGCATATTTTCCATTTTTATCATACACAACCTGAACAATCTCAGTACTAACTCCATCCCCATACCGAAAATCAACTCCACCACACTCCCCTCTTATTCGAAACGCCATTGCACCTACATCCCAAAAAGAAATAGTTTGACCATCAACAACAGGCATACTGGAAATATATCACTTTCATCCCTTTTTCTCCACATCGAAAAAACTAACGGTTTTTGCTTAGTTTTTTGTTTAATTCCTTATCAAAGCTAAACACCCCAATCCCCTCATATTTTTCCAGCGCCAGTAAGTAGCTATCAACAAAGTGTTGTCCCTGCTCATACCAGTCCCACATACCCAACAAAGCTTTCTTATGTTCTAACTTAAAACAGGGTTGGGCCAAAAAACTTTGCAAGTAACTCGATATTTCTGTCTCTACTTTATGATAAACCGTCTCCAAAACATACGACACTTCTGCCACTACCACAGGTAATATAAGCAGCTTTACCTCACCTTTCTCCGCATCTCGAAACATTGCTTTTGCCTCAGCTAGTTGCCACTCTACATCACCGATTAGATATCTCGTAATAATATTTGTATCTAATATAATAGTCCCTACATTTCTCTTGCCCATGTTTTTTCAAACTGACTTCTCGCTTTTCTTAGTTGTCTGTCAGTTGCCTTAATATCCGACTTCATCGCCCCCGCCAACGACCATATATCAACCACCGGTTTAATTACAAATTTTCCATCAACCAAGCTCACAATCATATTTTTGGGTCTATTTTTACCTAATTTTTTTACCATGTTTATTGGTAAAGTTATTTGATTTTGTGAAGTTAAACTAACTACTTTTTGTTCCATATCCATTACTTTA
>CAZSLG010000023.1:7066-10130 GCA_964607745.1 uncultured Gammaproteobacteria bacterium
CCTTTTTTCTCCACATCGAAAAAGCTGACTTGCTTGCCATTGAAATACAAACCAAACTGCCCCGTCGGCCCGTTACGGTGTTTTTCGATACTCAAAGTTATCATCTCCTTGACCTCCTCATCCTCCCGATGTAAAAACATGACCACATCCGCATCCTGTTCAATACTCCCCGACTCCCGTAAATCCGACAACCTTGGTCGCCCTCCCCGGGCTTCCATTTGCCGGTTCAGTTGAGCTACGGCCAATATGGGAATCCGCAATTCTCTGGCTAAATTTTTTAATCCTTGTGATATTTCACTAACTTCCTGCACCCGATTTTCCCGATTCTTCCCATGCATCAACTGCAAATAATCAACCACCACAAATTTTATTCCCTTATCTACCTGCAGCCTCCTGGCCTTGGTCCGCAATTCGGTCACTGACAGCCCCGGTGTGTCATCAATATATAGTGGAGCTTCAGCCAATATTCCCATTGCTTCCGACAACGAAGTAAAATCATCGTCAGATAGCTGACCGGTTTTTAACTTCCAAGCATCAATCAACCCCTGTCTCACCAACAACCTATCTGATAGCTCCTCTTTACTCATTTCCAAAGAAAAAACACAGGTCGGCAACTTTTCTTCCACTGCTACATACCTGGCTACATTCAAAGCAAATGCTGTTTTTCCTACTCCTGGTCTAGCCGCCAATACAATCAGGTTACTGTCCTGCATGCCGGCCAACATCGAATCTAGTGACTTAAAACCGGTTCCTAACCCCCTAAGCCCACTCCCCCGCTTCTGGAGCTCATCTAGACGGTCAAAACTAGCTGTCAGCACCTCCTTAAGTGATAACGGTACTGATTTTAAGTGTTTTTGACTTAATGAAAATATCTCCGCTTCGGCCACATCTAAGAGCTCCTCAGCCGACAGTGACTCATCAAAGGCCTTTTCCGTAATCCGAGCCGCCGCCGTTATCAGCTCCCTTTTGGCCCCCAACGCCTTAATTATTTTACCGTAAGCCTCAACATTAGCCGAAGTCGGTACCCCATTGGCCAATTGCGCCAAATAAGCTTTACCCCCGATTAACTTCAATGCTTTCATTTCCTTTAATTTCCCTGATACCGTCACTAAATCAATCGGACTTCTGGCTTCGTACAACCCCACCATCGCCTCATAAATTTTAGCGTGGTTTCCGTTATAAAAGTGCTCCGGTCGCAAAAATTCTGACACTGCTAAAATAGCATCGTTGTCAATTAAAATTGATCCCAACACTGATACTTCCGCCTCATCAAAAGATGGGGGTAACCGTCCTATTTCGCCGTTAATAGCACCACCTCCGTTATCTCTGGCAGATTTTCCGAAGATATTATCAGTTTCTCCATCGGCGTCAAATCCTCTCTATCCGCCAAATCCAATAATTTTTTCTGATTTTCCACCGACAATCCGGTTATTAATAGATAACTTTCCCCCAACCCTTTTGTTTTTTCCCAAACATCCTTTATTTCCCCCAAACCCGGTACAATCAATAAGTCACACTCACTCAGTTTTTCCTTTTTTTTATCAGTAATTTCCATATCCAGTGTCGACAACCATCCCACTTTAGTCCCCTCAAATTGCAATACATACATTACCCCAGCTTCTCCTATTCTTGTTCCCCAAATTTCTATTCCGGCTACTTCATATTCACCTGGCCCCCAAATAACCACCCCACTTTTACTGTCTAACCCTAAAAAATTCGACTCAGCATTTTCAAAAATTATCACCCTAGCTCCACCAACCGTAGTGTCAATATCACCCTTCCTTGGGTTAAACCATACTGTCTCTTTTTTCCCTCTAATCAAAATACTATCCTTGCCGTACTGACTTATTTCCATGGCTCTATGATATCATCAAACTTACAAGATGCTCAAAGGGTTTATTTTCGCTATTATTTTTGGAAGTCTGGTTGGTTTCGGTGCCTCCAATCTTTTGGTGGCAATCAACCAAAAAAAATCGCCTGTTTTACCAACCATAACTTCTGTGTCAGTAGGTTCTACCCCAACTCCTATCCCCACTATAATCCCCAGTCCAACCCTAATTATTTACACCCCAAAAAATGAATCGGTTATTTCATCTGCCAACATCACCCTTAAGGGTAATACTACCGCCAACTCTTTCGTTTTGGTAGCTACCACTCAAAATTCTTACCAAACAATCGCCGATTCCTCCGGTTCCTTTTCAGTTGACCTAAGTTTAGATTTGGGAGCCAACCTCCTTAACATTAAATCCATTTCACCCGACAATACTGAAAACAGCATCGAATTATTAGTTACCTATAGTACCGCCAAATTAGAATGATCACCCCCACTTTACCCGCCATAGCCTTGGCGACGGCGGGCCCTACTATTCCCCCCACTTCTGAGATTCAAAAAATTAGGCAGGTAATCCAGGAAAAGGTTTCTAAAAAACTTCAGCAAATTTCACAAGGTGAAACCGATCCTAAAAAGGCTATAACCGCCACTATAATCAAAATTCAAAACAATACTCTAATCTTTGACACTCCAAGTCTCATCAAGAAAGCCACCGTTGACGACACCACTATTTATATCGGCCTAAAACAAAACAAAATTAAATTCTCCGATCTCAAAACCGGTCAGGAAATCCTGGCTATTGGATTTTTAGATGAAAATCAACAACTTACTATCAGGCGACTTATCCTCACCTCTAAAAAAAGTTATCAAAATCCTAATCTAATTATTTTTGGCCAGATTGTTGATATATCCACCTCTTCCCCGGTCTTTGTCATCATTCCTTATTCTAATAAAAACAGCCAATACCAAATCAAATATGTTGCTAATAAAACCGAATTTCTTTCTAAAATCGGTCAAAAAATAACCTTAAAATCTATTAAAAAGGGACAAAAAGTCGCTGTCGTGGCCACGGCTGATCCCCTCTCCCGCCAGAGCCTTGTTTCCATTAAAATCATCACCCTTGATTAATACCCTAAATTTCTGATAAAATACCCTCGATGATCAATCTATCAAGCAAATCTACCCATCATCACGCCAATTAATCCTTGGCGGACTTTTGCTTGATCCACACCC
>CAZSLG010000024.1:0-10020 GCA_964607745.1 uncultured Gammaproteobacteria bacterium
TTATTTCCCACTCCTTGTCAATTTTTGCCCAACCAAAGGCGGCAATCCCCCATTCAGGGTTATTGATTGGAGTACAATCTATTTGAAAAGGCTCACAAACAACAAAGAGCTGATCGGAAATTTTATCGCGAAGGTGAGAATAGTTTGAGGGTTTACTGGCCGTGAGAAAATAGAGATAACCGGGATCGTAATTCATTTTAGCTAAAAGAGCAAAATTAAAAGGCTCCCCCTGAGAGGATTGAATAATAGATGAAGTAATGGCTTGGGTCGTTTGAAGTTGACGAGGTGGAGACCAACGGAAAGGGTTTTGAAGCAGGGAAAAATAGACTAATACAGCCAGAAGAAGACTGCCAAGTAGTTTACCTAACCGGTTTATACCTAACCCAATCAGAATAAAAATAACGGGATAAATAAAGCCAAAATAGTGGTCATAAACATGCTGTTTGTAGAGAGCCAGACCGGTTAATCCGCCCAAAAACCAGACAAGACAAAGATAATATCTTGGCCTTTGTTGGGAATCAAACCTGTTTTTTAAAAGTATTAAGATTAGTAGGGTAAAAAAGACAATTGAAACATAGATACCAATAACTTCATTTTTACCGGCCAAAAGACGGGTGGTGGTTTCAGAAAACATCTCCGGGAGCTTGGGTAGGGCTTTGTAGGCCTTGAGGTTGACGGTAGTTTCCCTTTGGCTGAAAAAGGTAATAATGGCACCTATATTTTGACCCCGGTGCTTAATATCAAAGAGAATTTGGGGAGTAAAAGACAAAAGAAAAATACCAATAGCTACCAGGATTGGTTTAAGATCAATCCGGGAATAGTTTTTGAAAACAATAAAAGCGGCAGGAAAGAGAAGGAGAAGGGCTAAATAGTGGGAGTTGAGGCAGAATATAAAGGCCAGCGAGGCTAAGATAAAACGCCGGCGAGTTAAAAAGTAGATGAAAAGCAAGGAAAAGAGAGGCATAATATTGGGATTCCAGGAAAAAGAGCTATATTTAATGACCACCGGTGAAAGAGCATAAAGAAGGGCGGCTATCAACCCGACATAGCGGTTAAACCAGAGAGAGGCGATTTTATAAAGTAAAAAAACGGTGAGCACCCCCAAAAGGGCAACAAAGGCAGCCGGACCAATCGGGTTAAATGAAGCCAAAAGTAGAGCCGGAGCAATAAGGTAATAGTAATAGGGACCAAGATACATATTACCAATACTGGTTTGGGGTCCAATGAAAAATAGATTACCGTTTTTTAAAAAGTCACGAACAATTACTACATCCCGACCCTGATCACCTAAGAATTCCATATATTCGGAAAGGCGGTAAAGCCGGCAAAAGGCGGCAATCAATATGATGGTAATGATCGGCCAGTGTTTTTTTAGGAAGAAAAATTTAGTTTGAGCCAAAGTCTAATTAAATCTTTATAACCAGCTATGACTACATTTAATTTAGCACCGGTAGCGACACCTTCAGTTCGGGGATAGTGAGAAACCCCGACTTCAACGATTTTAAAACCGGCTTTTTTGGTTTTGATAAGAAATTCTGATGAAATAAAAGGTCCGCGTTCAGCTTCCAGCTTGGGGATAGTTTCAATAACTTTCTTTTTGACTAATTTAAAACCACAGTCAATGTCACGGACTTTAAGGCCAAAAAACACGTAAGGTCCCAATTGCCAAAGCTTTGATCCCCAGATTCGGTAAAAAGGAACTTTGCGGCCTAAATAATAACCAATAACTACGTCGGCTTGAGATTCTTTTTGGGCGGCTAGTAGTTTGTTTATATCCTTAAAATCGAACTGGCCGTCGGCATCGATAAAGCTAATCCAATCATACTTGGCAGTATAAAAGCCGCTTTTGAAAGAAGCACCGTAACCGCGGTTTTGAGGGTGAGTGACTATTTTGATGTTTTGGGGATATTTCTTTTGAAGCTCAAGGGCGATTTTTCCTGTTTTATCTTTTGAACCGTCATTAACGATAATTAATTCCCAAATTCTGGCTACACCTTTTAATATAGGCAGAGTTTTATTGACGGTTAATTCCAGATTGGCTTCTTCGTTGTAGCAAGGCAAAAAGAGTGAAAGTTCCTGGAATAGAAAAGGCATAGAAAGAGTATATCAGAGGGTTGACAATGAGAAAATATAGGATATACTATCCTCTAATATAAGTTATTTAGCAGGTGAAACAAAAATATTTTAAGTACAAATTGATTTTGATATTGGCGGGATTCTTGGCGCTTGGTCTAGTTATGCCCAAAATAGCTTTAGGCCAATATTATTCCCAGGGAGAAACCAAAAGATCACTCTCTATTGATAAAAAGATTCGACCTATAAATAGCAATAAGTCTTTTGACAACATCGATAAGGATGAAAAATCATTTGTAGAAGGTGACAGTTTGGATTTTTCAATATTGGTGGAAAATACAGGAAATCAAGAATTGTTTAATTTGAAAGTCAATGATTATTTACCTGCTTACCAAAATATAGTCTTTAACCCGGGTAATTATGACAAAGATAACGCTAATATAAATTGGGTAATCGATCGATTAGGTGTAGGTGAAAGTAAAGTTTTTACTATCAGAACCAAAATCGGATCGATTAAAACAGCTTACAGTCAAATGATTACCAATAAAGTTTGTGTTAGTGGAGACAATTTGTCTGACTGCGATTCCGCTTCGTTTTTCGTAACTGGCAAATCAGTACCCAGCACCGGATCTGAGGGAATATTGATTCAAAGTTTACTGGGTGTGTTTGGCGCCGGCATAGCCTTGGTGGTACGTAGATTCACTCGCGGCTATTAAAAGTAGTTAACGTGAAGATAAAGGGTGCTGAGGCTAGAATCATCTTTATCCTGAACCCTGACATATTTTAGAGTGCAGGAACCGGCATTAATTTTACCCCGATACAATTTTCCTTCATGGCTAGCATAGACCTCAGCAGATGAGTTTGAGGCAATATCAATACCATTGTGGAAGCTATAAATCCGGCCAACCCAAGTATGGGCAATCGACCAGGTTTTGCCATAACCTTGGTTAAAATCGATTTTTTCACGGATTGGCCAATCCCAAGAACCCGAAGGATTGAAAGCATCGCCGTTGGAATTATCCTGATAGGTTATTCCACTTTTTAAACGAGAAAAAGGAGATTGGGCGACATTGCCAGTTTTGACCATAAAATGAAGATGGGTACCACTCGAGCTGCAGGATGCTCCCTGGATGACACTAGCGATTTTTTCACCTTTAGATACTGTTTTAACCTCTTCTTCGTTGCCACTGCCAACCAGAATCTGTTCAATGGCCTCTAATTCATCCTGGGCTTGTTTTAGCATAACCTGATATCTGACTTCATCGTTTCTGGTTGTTAGCAAAAGTGAATTTTTGGCTGTTTTTTGATTATTTAGGTCCCTTTTTTGAGATTGGAGACTGGCTTCTAACTTGGTTAATTCCTGCTGTTTTTCTGATTTGACCCGCTTTTGAGTATCCATATTGGACCTGGTTGTTTCCATTTCCAAAAGAGTATTTTGAATACTTCCCTGAATTAGGGTAAGATATTTATATTGTTCGAAAAATGAATTGAAATTTCCCGATAATAAAATAGAAAAGATAGGTATCTTTTTTTTGAGGCGATAGTTTTGATTGACCTGCTTAATATATATAGCCGTCAGGTCGTTGAGAGAGATGTCCAACTTACCGATTTTAGCGGCTAAATCAATGATCTCTTTTTGAAGAATGGTAATTGATGTTTCGGTTTGATAAATTTTTAGTTGGGTTTGATAAGTTTGAATATCGATTATTTTGATCTGATTACTTAGGGTTAGTTTGGCGTTATTTAAATTGATTAAAGTTTTATTAAGAGAATCAAGATAGGCGGGATAATCGTTGGGGTCGGTACATTTACCACCGTCACAAGTAGCCCAAAGATTGCCGGCTAAAAGAAAAAAAAGAAAAACAATAAATACCTTTACCATTTGATATATCTTCGGGAGACAGTCCAGCTGGCAAAGAGTCCCACCAGAAGCCCCAAAAGAATTTCAGAAGATAACCAAAAAAGATAATATCCCGGGTCCGGACGAACAAAGATGACAGGATCAAAGAAACGGTTAAGGATGGGTTTTAGATAAAGAAAAAGACCCAGGGAAAACGAAAAACCGGTAATAGCGCCAATAATTCCGTGGAAAATACCTTCTAGCAGAAAGGGTTTTTTGACATAGAAGGCTGAGGCACCCAAAAGTCGGGAAATGTTTATTTCATCTTTACGGTTAGTAATTTTGAGCCCGATAATAACAAAAACCATAATAAAGGCAATAAAGCTCAGAAGAGAAATGGAAATAACTCCGGTTTTACGGACAATATCTGTCCAGATCAATAAAGATTGGATAATGTCTTTCTGATAAATTATTTCATCAACAATGGTGCTTTTGGCGGCAAAGGATTGGGCGATAACTTCCAAAACTTTTGGGTTGTAGGCGGAAACTTCAAAAGATGCCGGCAGAATGGAGGAGGTGACCATTTCAGTCAAGAGAGGATTGTTTTTGTTAAGTTCTTTATAGATAGTTAAAGCTTTTTCCTTGGATATAAAACGGATTTCTTTAATATCAGGAAAGGTCGACAGCTCTTTTTGAACGGATTCAAGAGTGGCTTTGTCTAAACCATCTTTTAAAAAGATGGTGATTTCAGGTTTGGTTTCAAAATTATTTAACAGAGCGGTGAGACCGGTATTTAAAAAGATAAAGAGAGTAATAACTAAAAAACTAATGGACAAGGTAAAACTGGCCATCAAACTTTGGATGGGTGATCGACGAATATGGCGCCAGGTACGGGTAAAAGTTTTCATTTAGGATCCTTTGGATAACGTAATAACGTTCTTTTCCAAAGACTTCACAAAATCTAGCTGATGAGTGGTCATTATGATGGTGGTCCCCTGTTTTTCATTAATATCCTTTAAAAGTTTTATTAGGTTCCAGGCATTGACACTGTCGAGGTTACCGGTGGGTTCATCAGCCAATATTAACTCGGGGTCGATTGAAAGAGCTCTGGCCAGACAGGCTCGTTGAAGTTCGCCGCCGGAAAGCTGGGAGGGAAATAGAAAGCGCCGATTGGAAAGCTTTACTTTTTTTAAAACTATGTCAATGTTTGAAGGAATCAGGTGTGGATCGAAAGAAACAATATCCAGCCCCAGGGCAATGTTCTCCTCAATCGTCAGATCGGATATTAATTGAAAGTCCTGAAAAATAACACCGATTTTTCGGCGTAGTTTATCAGTATCGCGGGAACTTTTTAACTTTGAGTAATCGTTGCCACCAACAATGATCCGACCGGTGGAGGGTTTGACTTGACGGAGAATTAATTTGATTAAAGTCGATTTACCAGAGCCTGAAGGCCCCACCACAAAAACAAAATCACCTTTTTTGATCTCAAAAGAAAGCTCTTTTAAGGCGGTGATTGGGCCGTAACTTTTTGAAACAGAATCAAAAACTACATCCATTTTTTATTCGAGAACCTTGATGGTGCCAACATCAAGAAGCCATGAGGTCTTGTTGGAGGCATTGGTCTCGCCTTTGATTTCGACCTTTCGGCCAACAAACAAATCCAAATCTACCACAGAAGAAGTTAGTGAGGCCCGCTGAGATAAACCACCCGGACGGTTAAGAATATGGGTACCCTCACCATTGATGGAACCTTTTTCAAGGTCACCGGTGGCTGAATCTTTGAAGATTTTACCAAGATTTCCGTAGAGTTTACCGACTTCGATTTGGTCTTTGGTTTTAATGGTTTCGGGGTTGGTGATAAGTGCCCTGGAACTATCAGTGCTTTTGTCTGCCAGAAGAAAACGTGAACCCCAGAAACCTGAAGTCAGAGCTAAAATAGATATAATAATAATTAGTCCGACAGATAGGGGTTTTTGAATGTCATTGACAGTTTTTGGAGGACTAACCGGAGGTTCTGTGGGAGTTTGGGGGGACAGGTTGGGAATTTCCATATTAAATCAGTATAACAAAGATTTTTTGACAAAGTCATGAAGGGTAGAATAATCAGAAGTGGCAGTAATAAAGACCCATTGTTTGTTGATAAACTTGAGAGGATGATAAATCAGATCAACCTTGGGATTCTCACCGGTAGGTATCTCAATTTTTTCAAGTTTAAGACTTTTTAAATGGGGCAGAGCATTAAATCCAAGAGAAAAAAAATCGGCGTCAGTGAAAGAGCTTTTTATTTGGGTTTTAAAATAAGTGTAGAGCCGGTAGATAAAACTTAAATTGTATTTTTCGGAAATAATCTTGGAAAAAAGATTATCTAATAGCAATTGCTGGCGCCTAATCCGGCCTAAATCGGTGCCGCCATCAGTGGCCGTATCGGCGCTTTTCCGGGAACGGACAAATTCAGTAACATTATTCGCAGTTAAATGATTCCAGCCGGAGGGAAAGGAAACGGTTTTATACATGGGAATTGAGGGAACAGGATTGGCAATATAATCAGGATTGGGATACTCCTGGTCCGTAAAACCGGTTTCCAGAAAGAGATCAATACCGCCGACCAGAGTGATTAGATTTTTTAAATCGTCAGTGGTAATAACCACGATTTTGTCGACGGGTTGGCCGATTACCGTCTGAAAACGGGATTTTAGATAAGCAAAAAAGTCGGAACTTTTTAGGGAATCGGGGTAGATTTGGTTGATTTTGACAGAATCGGGGTAGAACCAGAGATCCCGGGGGAGGGAAAAGAGCCGGAGCTTGAAGTCGGAAAGAGACAGATGGGCGTAGATGATGGTGTCGGTGGTTTCGGTCCTTTCCAGTAAATCATTTCGGGGATCAAGACCAAGGATTAAAAAGTTGGTAGGAGGTGACGGCAGGTTTGAAATCTTTTGAAAAAACACAAAGGCAATGATAAAGAAGGTTAAAAACAAGCCTAAAAATAAAATAAAAGTTTTTTTCATTTAAGTAATTTTAATTCGGATTCAATAAAGGGGTCAAGATCGCCGTCTAAAACGCCGACGGTGTCGGAGGTTTCGTAACGGGTGCGCAGATCTTTGACCATTTTGTAGGGATGAAGAACGTAGGAACGAATTTGATGTCCCCAGCCGGCAATGACATTTTCTCCTTTAATGTCTTTTTGCTCCAAACTGCGTTTTTCCTCTTCCAGGGCCCAGAGTTTAGAAGCTAACAATTCTTGCGCCTGAAGCCGGTTTTGTTCCTGAGAGCGCTGACTTTGGCAGGAAACGACAATACCGGTGGGCTTGTGAGTAATTCTAACGGCAGTGCTGACTTTGTTGACATTTTGACCACCATGACCACCGGCGCGGTAAGCACTAAATTCAATATCTTCGGGACGAATAGAAGTGAGAGCCTCTTTGTCGATTACCGGTGAGACTTCAACCTTGGCAAACGAAGTTTGACGAAGTTGGTCAGCATTAAAAGGTGAGAGGCGAACCAAGCGGTGAACGCCGGCTTCTCCACGAAGATAGCCGTAAGCAAAAGGATCGGAAATTTTAAGTGAAACGGTCTTGATGCCGGCCTCATCCCCAGTAATTAAATCTAAAAGTTGATAATGCCAACCTTTTTTATCAAAATAGCGGAGGTACATCCGCTCTAGTATTGAGGCCCAATCCATGGCTTCAGTACCTCCTTGACCGGAGTGAATCGAGAATATAGCAAAATTACGGTCATATTTACCCGATAAATAGGTGGTAATCTCCAGTTGCGACAACACTTTATCGATTTTTTTAATCTGGGATTCCAGATCTTTAGCATAAGCTTCATCGTCTGCTTCAACCTCAAGAGCAGTAAATTCGACTAAATTATCAATTTCGCTTTTAAGATCGGCAAATATTTTGGCTGTCTTTTCCAATGTAGAAAGCTCCTGCATGATCTCGCCTGCCTTTTTCTGGTCCTGCCAAAGAGAAGGATTCGTGGATTTGGATCTTAATACAGCGATTTTACCTTGATATTCAGCGAAATTCAGTTTTGTTTGAATTTCTATTAATCTTTTTTGAAGGTCTTGGGGTGTCATTTGGAACGGAGGGTGGTATCTAAACGTTTTAAAAGTTCGTCAATAAGTTGATTTTTGAATTTATCATATTCCTGTTGAGGTAATTTTTTAATTTCCTCAATCTTGGGAGTATATTTGGCGCTTAAATCCTTAAAAGCCGAAGATGAAGCAATGGAATCGACAAGTAAATTAATAATCGGAGGAAGATTGACCGGGGGGTTAGGGCTAGAGATTTTGTCAGGACGGGAGGAATTAATATACAAAATGGCAAGGTAAACTATGAAACCAAAAATTACTAGACGAACCAGAGAATCAAATGTGATCCGTTTTACTTTTTTAGCCATTGGATAATCGGAGTATCACCCAAAAGGCAGAGTTTATTTTTGACATCAAAAGCCAAGGGTACGCCAATACTTTTACTGGAATCCACCTCCGGGCAAAGTTTGACGGTATCTTCTAGCTGTTTTTGATTGGCTTTGTTGTAGTAAACTTCTTTTTGGGAAATTTTAAATTTAGAATCACTTTTGTTGTCAGTAATAAAATTTTTAACGACTTCACAGTGGGGACAACCGTTACCCCAAAAGAGAATTAGGTCTGCTTCAGAGTCGGGGATGGTTGGGGGTGCCGGCTTGAAGATCTGATAACCAACATAACCAACAAATAGAAGAATAAAAGCGATGATTATTTTTCTCATTTGGTGGTGGTGGTAATACTGACTATTTTGTCTCCTTGAATAATCTGGTCAAGAACCTCAAGGCCGGAGACAACTTCGCCGAAATTAACGTAATCAGATGTCAAATGCTGGCAACCTTCGGTAGTAAAACAGATAAAAAATTGAGAGTCGTTGCTAAAAGCCTTATCGCCACCACGGGCCAAACCAATGGTACCCCGGACAAAGGGGCGGGTATTGATCTCCGAGGCTTGAGTACCACCACCGGTACCGGTACCGAGGGGGTCGCCGCCTTGGGCCATAAAACCGGATATAACCCGGTGAAAAGTCAAACCATTATAAAAACCGGAATTTGTTTTCTTTAGAAAATTAGCTACAGTATTTGGAGCCACATCAGCATAAAGCTTGAGCACAATTTGGCCGTTTTTAGTATTAAGCGCGATTATGGGATCTGAAGAGTTAGTCATAGATTTGGAGGGAGCGGGAGTAACTGATAATAAAGGGATAGAAGAAGGTTGTGGAGGGAGAACATTAAAATTATCTTTTTTGCCACAGGCGGACAACATAAAAGAGACCAACAGGAGGATAATTATTTTCATAGTCTATTTTAGCAAAACTAAAACCCGTTTTTGACCATTATCGATTTCCTCTTTGATTTTGGACTCAGGAAAGTCATGAATACTGTCCATTAAAGTAGTGTAGGAATAACGAAAATAGGCACCAAATTGGGTGCCGACATCATGGACAGTAAAGAGTTTTTTGGTGTCATCATAACCTAAAATAACTAGATTGTGATACCAGGGGCCGCCGCTTTTGAAGTGTTTGTTTTCCTGATATAACGTTTTACCATTGGCGGGAACAACCGCCGGTATATCTTTGGCTAAATAACTTTTAATGTCTTCAATAGTCGGGTCATCAATTATTTTGGTTTGATACCCCAATAATTTAGCCGATATAGTGGCCATTTGGGCGAGAGTGACGTCGTGGGTCCAAGATTCCGTCGCTTCAAAATCAAATATTTTTTGATAATCGGCAAGCAGAATAGGAATATCGGTTTTGATACCCCGATAATAATAGTCAACAGTGAGCAGAGCTGCCTCCTCGCAGGCATCCTGCCAGGGCTGATCCCAGATCTTTTCCGGTGCCTGAGGCACAAAGGCAGTTGAAATTAGGTGTTTATCAGGTAAACCATCGGATTTAACAGTAGTCGGTTTCGGCGCCACCGTTTCAACCACGTTTTCAATTTGACGGGACAAATCCTCTGTCTTAATTTGAACAGATTCTTTGACAGAGCAGGCAGAAAGTAGCCAGAGACAGGACAAAGAGACTATAATAGTTTTGCCAGATATCATCGTCTTATTTAATCATAAAGGTGAT
>CAZSLG010000025.1:0-9945 GCA_964607745.1 uncultured Gammaproteobacteria bacterium
CCGCCAGCGTTTACCCTGAGCCACGATCAAACTCTTAGTACAAAAGAACTATGGTTTCAAATAAACCATATAAAATTTTTAGAAATCCTCTCTGGTACTAGCAACCGTGGCTAAAAAAAAGTGAACGGATTGTTAATGTACTCAGCCAGAGGCTGATCCGCCTTCGGTGGAAAAAAATTCCTATCCTTTCGACAGTGGAGATATTTTACTATATTTTTACGATTTGTGCAGTAGGTAAGTAGTTTACCGATTCTTTTTCCGCCGATGTAAAAATCGTTTGATACTTATGGCAGATATCAGCCACCAACTGTCGATGTTCGGGGTCGAGTTCCGAAAAAATATCATCCAAAAGTAACACCGGCTCTTCCTTGTATGTTTCCAGTAAATAATTAATTTGTGCCAAACGTAACGCCAAAACCGCCAATCTTTGTTGTCCTCTTGAGCCCCAAAAAGCCAAATTTTTGTCTTCACTCTCAAACATCTGACTCTCAATCGAAAAATCATCCCGATGCGGCCCTCTTTTGGTAAAACCGGCGGCTATTTCTTCTTTTGCCTCCGTCTCCAGTCTTTTTAGGTCAATCACCGACGGATGATACTTTATTCCCAATTTGGCCACTTCTCCATTTTCATGTTCACCCCAAAATTGATTCACCGACTGGACAAAATTGGATCTAAATCGATGTATTATTTCAGCATTCTTAACCAATGACTGATTCCAATAAAATAATTCTGCCTCTTTAGCTCGTCCTGTGGCAATCAAATCCAGTAGTTCATTTCGATGTTTCAGCGCCCGATTATATTGGGACAACGCCGACGCGTAGCTCCATTCACTGGTGGCAAAAATCGTATCCAAAAAATCCCGCCGTCGGTATGGTGACCCGGTTATGAGGCGGATATCCTCCGGTTCAAACAGCACGCACCGCAAAGATCCCAAATATTTTGATTTTGGTTTAACTACCTTATCAATATAATATTTTCGGCCACTAAAGCCGTTGTCCAAAATCAGTTGCGCCTCTAGCTCCCTCTCTCCTCCATTTTCCACTTTACCTCTTACTGATAGAAAACTTTCTCCCCACAAAATCAGTTGCCCTAAGCCTGGCGCCCGAAAACTTTTGCCGGTTGACAGAAAATATATCGATTCCAACAAATTACTTTTGCCACTGCCGTTTCCTCCTAAAATCAAATTCACTCCACCCTTAAACTCAATTGTTTTCTCCTTATATGACCGGAAATTTTGCAGAGTTATTTGGGAAAGATACACATGAAATTGTATCAAATGTTTAAGACAGTTCCCTTAGTTTCTGCATCAACACAATTTCCGCTTCTTTTTCATGTTCCTTCAGCTCTTCTGTCGTTAATTCACTCTCCGGTTTGCCAAATTTCACTGGTCCCTGGATATTATTCAGTGGCCAACCTGTCGGAATTTTATCAAGAGGTATGTCAAAGAAAATAATCGGGTGGTCAATCGTTATAATAATCGGTTCTTTTTGTAATCCCACCAAACAATAAGCAATATGCCACCTTCCGCTTCTTTTTTCTTTTGGCACTTTCGATATTATTGATTTCCAATAAGATAATAATTCCTGGTCGCTTAGTTCTTTCCCGTTAACTCTTCTGACAAAAACTCCTGGTTGTTGCTCCGCCGGCAAAAAATCAACAAACAAACTCTCGTCTTCTGAAAAAACCGGTAAATTTAAATTTTTAAAATAATACAACGCCTTAATTTTGGCATTTTCTTCTGCGTTCCCACCGCTTTCTTCCGGTTTCCCCACAAAATTAAAATCTTCTAGACTTAGTGCTTCTTCTGCGATTTTACCCAACAATCTTTTAAACCTTTCTTTTTTAGCTGGGTTTCTCGTTGCTACTACTATCTTTTTCAGTCTGATCATATTTTCTTCTGTCCAGCTGGTAGGAGTTGAACCTACTTAGAATGGTTTTACAGACCACTGCCTTACCGTCCGGCACCAGCTGGTTGTGAGAAATTATAGCAAACTTCAAGCTATTTTTTATTTTCTCTGGTACTTCTCCCTTTCATCAAAGGGAGATGCGGCGAAACCGAGAGGGATTTTATATCATCCGCCGTAATCCACGCAGCCCCGATCCCAAAACCGTTTTTGTTAATTTCAAATTTTTCTACTTTTCGGGTTTTTGTCAGCCAAATCAAAATACAATAGTTTTTGCCCTTAACCCATTCTTCCACTTTCTTATTTTGGATATCAATTAGCCCTGTTCCGCCCCATTTATTTACAATCTCTTTTGCTATATTTATCGTTATATTTTCAAAAAATTTCACTTTTTTTACCTCAGCCCTGGCCCGGATTGGTCCGCCCGAGTCTTTGAAATAAATAGTATCACCTTTTTTAATTTTTCCCCAAGGCGCGGTTCTATTTTTATACCATCTTGATTCAATTGTCTTTCTCCCGTCCAAAACTTTGTCAATCAATCCCATCTTTTTGTTCATTATTGCCACATGATCCATATTTAAATTATATGTCTTTATTTCTCTCCCTTGTCAAAGGGAGAAACCCCGAAGGGGAGAGGGATTAAAATTTGGTATTTTTCCCTTTCCTCAAAGGGGAATGCGGCGCAGCCGAAGGGGATTTAGATATAATCAACTCATGACTCTTCGCCTTGTTTCCTGGAACCTCGCTGGCATGCGGGCGGCCATTAAAAAAGGGCTTTGGGATTTTGTTAAAAAGGATTCTGCTGATATTTATTGTTTTCAGGAAATCAAAGCCCAACCCGACCAAGTACCCTTGCTTGAATGTCCACCCGGATATCACCAATACTGGAATCCGGCCAAGAAAGCCGGCTATTCCGGGGTCGCTACTTTTACCAGAGAGGAGCCTAAATCGATCATCATCGGTGAGTCAGACAATTATTGGGACGATGAAGGTCGGGTTTTAATTACTAAATTCGACGAATTTACCCTCCTCAATGTTTATATTCCCAATGGCGGTCGCGATCTTGGCCGTCTCGATTATAAAATGAAGTTCTACGACGCCTTTCTAAAATACATTAATATTCTTCGGGATAGGGGAGAAAAGATCATCTTTTGCGGTGACATCAACACCGCCCACCACGAAATCGATTTAGCCCGCCCCAAAGACAATGCCAAAAATACCGGTTTTCTTCCCGCCGAACGGGCTTTTATGGATAAGTTTGAAAAACAGGGTTGGGTTGACACCTACCGCCTATTAAATCCCGATAAAATCGAATATTCCTGGTGGAGTCAGCGTCAGGGTTGTCGCCCTAAAAATATCGGCTGGCGCATCGATTATTTTTTTGTCGACGTCAAACTCAAATCAAAAGTTACCGACGCTTTTATTCTGACCGATGTCCTCGGCTCTGACCATTGTCCAGTGGGAATTAATATCAAGATTTAAGGTCCCCTTTTTCAAGGGGAAGGTGGTGCGAAGCACCTAGGGGTTTTGTCCTTTTCAAATAAATTATTCCCGCCGCCGTTATCAAAATCGTGGCGCTAAATGGGAAATTTATTTTTTGATGAATTGTCACTTCCATCAGCGTATTAACTGCCGACAAAATCGCTCCGAAAAACAAAGCAATCCAATATCTGTTCTTCACTTCTTCATGTTCTTCCATTTTCAACAACTTAATCACCACATAAAATATAGCGCTATACCAATAATTAAAAAGCAATACAAAAGGCAACATCACTACTACCAAAATCAGAGGCAACAGAAGATATCCATTCCATCCAAACTTTTCCACTATCGGCATATATTTCTCGATGTTTTCCAGAAGCCAGTTTCTGGTAATTTCCACTTTGATTTCTGTCGGCACCTTGTAATATTTAATTTCGCTACTTTCAGAAGCTACAATATAATTTTTTCCCACCAATGCCATCGGTTGGCAAGGGAAATCAACAGGTTTGCTTTCAAAGCTTTTTATATTTGGATTTTCTGCACTATCAAAAATAATTCCTAAATTTGTTTTTTCATCCAACATCAAACAATAGGGAAGTGGCTGGTTTATTTCCACTTGCCCCTTATCCACTTTAATAATTAGATTTTCCGGATATTTAGTGTTGACAAACGCGCTTACCCCTACTTTTAGATCACCTAAAAATTTTTTAACTTTATCTTTTGACCCAATTTGGGATTGGGCGTACAGTGCCAGTAGCACGACCACCCCTACCGTTGTCCACAAACTTATTTTCCGAGTTATTTTCATGACTATATTATATCGTAAGTCTCCCTTGTCAAAGGGAGATTTAGAGGGATTATACAATAAATTGTTTTGTTCCCTCTTTCTTTAACCACCGGTTATTTTGCATACAATTACAGTCCATTTCTCTTAATTTAGCCCAATATCCCGGCGAATGATTTTTAATTAAAATATGGGTAAGTTCATGTAAAATCACATGCTCAAACTGTTCTCGTGGAAACAAAATTATTTGCCAATTAAAATTTAAATTCCCCCGGCTCGAACATGACCCGAAACGGGTTTTTTGATTTTTTATTTTTACTGCTCCAAATTTTATATTAAATTTCTCCCCCAATTCTTTTGTTTTTTCCCGAATTATTTTTAATGCCGTCGTTCTCATTTTTTTATCAATTATTTTTTTTAAATATTTTTCGGTCAATTTAATACTTCGAATATAGATTTCTTTTTTATCCTCAAAAATAATTAACGAATCATTTTTACCAATCGTTATGTTGACTTTGTATTTATCATTTAAAATAAATATTTCTTTTAGATCCTTTAGATTTTTAGACTTTTTGACTTTTTTTAAATTATTAATAATCCAATCTCTTTTCTCCTCAATCACTTTTTTCCAGTCAGTAAACAATCCCGAAGTTATCTCAACTGTTTTATTGTCCACGATTCGAAGCCGCCACCCCAAAATCTTTCCCGATTTCTTGACCCTTACCTTAAATTTTTCCATAGATTTGCTAGTATTGTAGTATAAATGATCTATCTTGGTGCCGATCATCGGGGCTTTTTACTCAAAGAAAAAATAATTAAATCCTTAAAAGATCAAAATCTTGATTTTATCGATCAAGGGGCCAAAGAATATATAAAGGAGGATGATTTTCCATTGATTTCGATCAAATTGGCTCTGGAGGTTGTAAAAAACTATGGTTCCCTAGGGATTCTTGTCTGTGGTTCCGGCGCCGGCGCCGCTATTGCTGCCAATAAAGTCAATGGAGCCCGGGCTGCTCTATGCTTTTCCGTTGATCAAACCCAAGCTGCCCGCCACGATGACAATATCAACCTCCTCTGTCTTTCCGCCAATGCCATTAGCGATGAAGATAATCTGATTATTGTTGACACCTTCCTTTCCACCCTTTTTGGCTCCGAAGAACGTTACCTTAGGCGCCTGAAGCAAATTACCGACTATGAATCCCAAAAGTGTTGAATTAGTCCCCGAAAAATCGACGGTAATTCTTCGTCTTGATCTTGATTTACCCATGTCTGATGGCAAGATCTTAGACAACTCCCGTCTCCTCAAATCTCTTCCCACCATCTCCCTTTTACTGTCCAAATCCTGTCAACTGGTCATTATCGGTCACCTTGGACGGCCGGAAACAAAAGATGAGAAATATTCTCTTAGGCCGGTTTATCTCGAGCTTATATCACTTTTAAGTGGTAGCAGTCCTCAAAATAGTATATTTTTAGACGACCCGAGCGATCCCGGTCCGCTTAAACTAGCTCTGTCTCAAAACCAAATTATTTTTGTGGAAAACCTTCGTTTTTGGCCGGACGAAATGGCCAATTCCTTTGTTTTTCTACAATCTCTAGTCGACCAGTCCCAGGCTTTTGTTAACGATGCTATTGCCGCCTACCATTCCGCCGCCTCCATCAATCTCCATCATATATTACCCGGATATTACGGACTAAGTTTTTTAAATGAATTAAAAGAGCTTTCTAAACTGGTCACCTGCCCCCACCCCTTAACCATTGTTTTGGGTGGTGCCAAAATGGATAAACTTGATTATCTGCCGGCTCTTATAAATCTGGCTGATCATATTCTTATTGGCGGCAAACTTCCACAAATTATTGGTCATTCCCGCGAAGGCGGGAACCTCTCCGACCCCAAAATTTATTGGGCCTCCCTTACCCCTGATTCTTTTGATATTGATGCCGCCTCAATCGCCCATTTCAAGCAAATTATTGACGCCTCAGCCACTATTAT
Organism: uncultured Gammaproteobacteria bacterium; assembly: GCA_964607745.1. Lineage (GTDB taxonomy): Bacteria > Patescibacteriota > Microgenomatia > UBA12405 > UBA12405 > UBA12158. Next base: position 6,161 of record CAZSLG010000025.1, read on the forward strand.
TTGGTCCGGCGCTCTCGGTTTTTACGAAAATCCAGCTTTTCGAACCGGTACTATCGAAATTGCCAAAAGCATGGCACTCTCATCTGCCCAATTAAAAGTCATTGCCGGTGGTGACACTTCCGCCTCTATCAAAGATCTCGGGATGTTGGACAAAATTTCCTTTATCTGCAGCGGCGGGGGAGTATTGCTGGAATATCTAACCAAAGGCACCCTTCCGGCTTTAGAATAAGTTCAATAACTGTTTCTCGCCACAGTCGGGAAGGCACAGAATGAGTAGTTGAGATATAATTCATTAATATGAAAATTGTAATTTTTAACCCCAAAGATAGTTTTACTCCTGAACAACAAAAAAACAGCTTTCCTTTCTAGGTGATGTTACCTACACCGAAACTCGTGATGCCCTGCCAATAGAAAAATTATTAGAAATGGCTAAAGGAGCCGATATTATCGGGTGTGATCCGGATCCATTGGGTGGATTTGAAAAAGCGAAAGAAAAACTCTCAAAAATTATCGAATCTTTACCTAATTTGAAAGGTATTTGTCTATCCACCACCTCTTTTGGATGGGTTGATCTTGATCTTTGTAAAAGCAAGAATATTCCCGTTAGTAATATTCCGGGTTATTCCAAGGAATCTGTGTCGGAGCAGGCGGTAGCGTTTTTATTAGGTGCTTCAAAAAGGATTTTTATCTCTGACAGAAAGACCCAACAAGACAAATACAAATTGACACTAGGTTATGAATTGAGAGGTAAGACATTGGGAATTATAGGTTTGGGAAATATTGGAAGTGCGACCGCCGAATTAGCAAAGGGAATCGGGATGAAGGTTATTGCTTTTAACCGCAGCGAAAAGAAAATGGAAGGAGTCACCATGGTTTCTTTGGATGAGCTACTAAAACAAGCAGATGCTATTTCTTTGCATACGACCCATGAGACGGCGAACAATAATATGATCGGAGAATCCGAAATAGCAAAAATGAAAAAAGGTGTGTTTATTATTAATACTGTTGACAGAGAGTTAGTTGACGAAAAAGCAATGGCAGAAGGTTTAATATCTGGAAAAGTTGACACATATGTATATGAGGGTGAGGATTTGATCCACACACCTTTAGCAGGATTGGAAAATGCAATCGGATTTAAGGGTTTTGCCTGGTACACCAAAGAGGCTTTGGAAAATCTTTACCAAATTTGGATTGGTAATTTGATAGCACTGGCGGAAGGTAAACCCCTGAATAGGGTAGCTTAAACTACAAAAACAGTACTAAAATTATTCCGTTGTGGTGGTAGAGTTGTTTTTTCGAACTTCTGATATAATATCGTCACTGTCCAATAAATATGTCTCAAAGAGGATTAGAAGCAGAAACTTTACTTGGTTCGATCGAGGGTAGCAGAGATCCTTTGGTATCTGTTGCAATCGATAATGTAGCAGGCGCAATTGTTGAGGATGCCGCAAAAGTTAAAACAGGTCAAAAAGTCCTAATTTGGTTTGACGAACCGGGAGCTGAGCTAGCCAAAAATATCGCCTTGAAATGTCACGAGAAAGGATCTGAAGTCAGGTATTTTCTCCGGGATTATGAAGCTGATGCTGCTGCTTTACCCGGGTCAAGTGATGATGAGATAAGACATATGTTTGACTCAGAAGAAGAACTGATGAACTGGGCGGAAAACATTATCATCGTTAGAAATCCTGAAAATCCTGAAGCCATGGGAAAAGCTCCGAAAGATAAAGTGGCGATTTATTTAAAAAGATATGAAGATGTTCATAGTCGACGAAGTGATGGTACGGTTGATTGGACCTTATTTTTGTGGCCGACCGAGTATGAAGCCCAAAAAGAAGGTCTGCCCCACAAAGAGTATTTCCAGCAAGTAATTGAGGCCTGCAATCTTCAATGGAAAGAAGTGGCAGCAGCCCAAGCAATACTTAAGGCTAAATTAGACCCAGCTAAGATCTTGGAGTTCTACGCCAACGAGGATGACTCAGACCCTACAAGACAAACACATGTCAGCATGAGTATTGAAGGTATGACTTTTTGTAACTCAACCGTCGACAGAAATTACCCTGGCTCAGAAGTTTTCTCTGCTCCTAGACTACATTCAGTCAACGGACAAATTTTCGCCGAAGGGGAATATTTAGAAGATGGGCACTTAATGAGAAATATTTTATTTAAAATAGAAAACGGAAGAATTGTTGAGGCACATGCAGAATTTGGCGACGAAGGTTTGCAGGAGATATTAAATAGGGACGACAAAGAACCCGGTTTTGGATCACGTTATTTTGGTGAATGTGCCCTGGGAACAAATTCAAAGTTGATAAGAAGATTCTTTAACCCATTACTTAATGAAAAGGTTGGCGGTAGTTTTCATATGGCAGTTGGTCATTGTTATACCCAAACAAAATATGGTGACGACGAGGTTACAGTTGATAATGATAATACAAACAAAAAGACATCGCTACATTGGGATGTCACAATTCTAATGCACCGAAAATCGAACGGATCGGGAGGTGGTAGAGTGGTTGTCGATGGCGAATTAATTCAAGTGGACGGAAGGTTCATAAACCCGGCGTTGGAAATTTTAAATCCAAAGAAACGAAGAAACCTGCAAGAAATTTGTTAGTTCCTACAGAATTTAGATTACAAAATAGTTCGGTAATTGTTCCGCTCAGTAAGATTGTTGTAGAGGCGACGCTCGTCGGCGCCCAGATGGTATTTCTCCCCTTCCTCAAGGGGAGATGCGGCAAAGCCGAGAGGGGTTTGTTATCATTAATCAATGCCTGCAAAAAGAATCCGTATCGGTATCAATGGTTTTGGCCGCATCGGCTCGGTTCTTCTCCGGGCTCTGTTAATGGAAAAATATGATCTGGATCTGGCCGCTATCAACACTATCGGTTCTCCTGATATTTCTGACTTTGCCCATCAATTTAAGTATGATTCCGTTTATGGTCGGGCTCCTTTTATGGTCAACGGTGCCGAGCCCCAAAAGGGTGGCGAGATTGGCCGTCTCGAAGTTGGTTCTCTTTCCATTCCTTTTCTAAGTGAACCCGATCCCGCCAAAATTAATTGGCAAAACTACGGTGTTGATGTGGTTTTGGAATGCACCGGTGCTTTTACTGATCAAAAGGCCGCCCTCCATATTGACGCCGGTGCCAAAAAAGTCATTATTTCCGCCCCCGCCAAAGACCCCAAAATCCCGACTTATATTTTAGGAGTTAACGAAAATCAATATCATGGTGAAACCCTTATTTCCAATGGTTCCTGTACCACCAACTGCGTGGCGCCGATTGTCAAACTAATTGATGAAAAGATCGGTTTTCAGGAGGGGGTTCTCACCACTATTCATGCCTATACTGCCAATCAGAATTTAGTTGACGGGTCAAGTAAAGATCCCCGTCGGGCTCGGGCTGCCGCCCTTAATATTGTCCCCACTTCTACCGGTGCTGCTGAATCAGTGGTGGCTGCCTACCCGGCCGCTGCCGGGCGTTTTGCCGGTACCGCTATTCGGGTTCCGGTTATCTGCGGTTCTTATTCCGATCTTACTTTTAAATTAGTCCGTCAGGTTTCCATTGAAGATGTCAATTCTGTTTTTGAAGCTGCCTCGGTTTCTCCCGAGCTTGTTGGTAAACTCAAAATTTCCTACGAACCCTTAGTTAGTAGTGATATTATTGGCAACAACGCTTCCTGTATTATTGACAGCCTGATGACAAAAGTCATTAATGACGACATGCTTTCTATTGGTGCTTGGTATGATAATGAGTACGGCTACTCCTGCCGTCTTCTAGAAATGGCCC
>CAZSLG010000026.1:0-9756 GCA_964607745.1 uncultured Gammaproteobacteria bacterium
GTGTCCTCGCACAACAAAATGTCCACCATTTCCAAAGTTTCAATAGCCCGCAAGGTTATATCCCCCAAGTTCCCGATTGGTGTGGAAATTATATATAACATATCCAATTTTTAATTTTTAATTCGAAATTTTTAATCAAATTAAATTATAAATTTTTAGACTTTGAACTTAAGGCAATTTTACTAAAAATCAATGTCAATTCTTTGCACTCCTTCCATAATACCCTTACTTCATCCTTAGTCTTTTCATCAACCACTCCCGCTAGTAATTGTAGCCAATACATTGTTTCCTTTGCTTCACGCTTACAAATATGAATTTTTGATTTAAAATCAACTCTGCTCGTCGCCCCATTAGCTTCAAAATAATTTGCCCCAACACTTGTTCCCGACCTTAATAATTGTTTTACAATATTTTCATTAATAATTTCATTTTTTATCCCTCGACACAATTTTATCAAGGTTTCCGAAAATGCTACAGACCTTTCTTCCAAATCATACGGCATATCTGTAATTTAGAATTGAATTTGAATAAAAATTAAAAATTTCAAACTAAAAATTTCTTAATTGAACTGTCTAATTACTGCCACTACCCGTCCTTTTATTTCTACATCCGTCACATACATCGGTGCCATGGTCGAATTGGCTGGCTGTAAACGAATCCTGCTAGCTTCCCGATAATAACGCTTCAAAGTGGCAAAACCGTTTCGTAAAACCGCGACCACAATATCGCCATTTTTGGCCTCTTTTTGCTCTTTTACCACCACATAATCGCCACTTAAAATCCCATCATCAATCATCGAATCTCCTTTTGCTTGCAACACAAAAGATTTTCCCTTTGAGGCCAGGGCTGAATTAACTATCAGGGTCGCGTTTGGGTCAGTATATGGTTCCAGTGGAGCCCCGCAGGCAATAAATCCCAACACCGGTAGTTCCACTTGTCCATCACGACTCCTCTTTTCTTCATCGTTCTCAAGTATTTCAATTCCCCGAACCGCTCCCCGGTAGCGTCGAATTAGACCCTTCTTTTCCAAAACCGCTAGGTGTTCATGAACAGTGGCGAGTGATGATAATCCCAAATTTTGGGCGATTTCTGTTAAAGTTGGAGCATAACCATATTTGTCAATCGAAGAACTGATTAAATCCATTATTTCCTTTTGACGTCGATACACTGTGGCCGGCATAAAGAAATGATACACGAACAATACCCGAAGTCAAGCACCATCATGCTACCATTTATTCATGTTTTGGATTCTTCTTGGTTTGTTCTTTTTTTCCAATCTGTCTTCAGCTAACGCTATCGACGAATTTACCGTCAAACAAAACATTGATTACACCGTCAACCAAAGAGGTGACAGTGAAGTTCTCCATCAAATAGAAATTACTAATAACTTTTCTCAGCTCGTCCCCAAAGAATACTCCTTCTCGCTTTATGGCCTAAATCCTCTCGACATTCAAGCTTCTGACTCTTCCGGTCCAATAATTGTTTCTACCACGGTTTCTTCCACTGATACCCAAATTAAACTCAACCTCCCCCGTGCTCAAGCCGGTAAAAATCAAGTTACCGCTTTTTCCATTCGCTACCGTCTTTCCGGCTTGGCCACTACTAAGGGCAAGACCTGGGAAATTACCCTACCTCAATTCCAAAGTAGTTTAAAAAGTAACTTAACGGTTAATTTAAAAGTTCCGCTATCTTTTGGCTATCTGTCCTTCAATCCCAAGGATAGTACTATAAAAAACGACTCTCTTTACTCACTTATTCGTCTGGAAAAATTCGATCCGGCTCAAAAAAATGTTTTTATTTTTGGCAATATCCAACTCTTCGATTTCAGTCTAAAATATTACCTCGAAAACCAAAACTCAATTGCTTCTCTCATCCCCATCTCCATCCCCCCGGATACATCTGGTCAAAAAATAATTTTTACTAAAATCAACCCCCGCCCCCAATATGTCGAGTCTGACAATGATGGTAATTGGCTAGCCTATTTCCTCTTGTCTCCAAAAACCTCAATTAAAATCGAAGTTGCTGGCCAGGCCAAAATCGGCTCCTACCCAATCCCCGTTATTCCACCTAACTCTTCTCTTACTGAACAGTTATACTGGCCGGTTAACCACCCAGAAATAAAAGCCCTGGCCGCTAAATATACCACCCCTAAAAGTATTTTTGATTTTGTTGTTTCCACCTTAAGTTACAACGACAACCGACTCGATTCAGCCACTCGTCGGGGAGCCCTGGAATCCTTAAAAACACCTTCTGATTCCCTTTGTACTGACTTTACTGATCTCTTTATAACCATCGCCCGCTCAGCCGGAATTCCAGCTCGGGAAATCGAGGGTTTCGCTTATTCCAATAACCTCAAAATCAAGCCCCTTAAACCTGGTACCGACCTTCTTCACGCTTGGCCCGAATATTACAACCCCAATACCTCGAACTGGATAGCCGTTGATCCTACCTGGACTAAGACTACCAATGGAGTCGACTACTTTCGTGATCTTGACTTAAACCACCTCGCCTTTGTCATTCATCAATCCAAAAGTGACTACCCGCCTCCTCCCGGATCGTACAAGGCTAATCCCCAGGAAAAAACCGTTGAAGTTGTTTTTGCTGATCACGAAATCAATCCTGATCTCTCTCCACCAGATTTTTCCCTAAATTTTGTTCCTTTCTCTTCGGGTCAGTTGATAATTAAAAACCCCAATCTTCAGGCAATAGAAAATCTCCATATTTCTTCCTCCCCATTAAATCTAAATAAAAGTTTCTCCTCCCTTCCCCCCTTATCTTCCCAAGTTATCAACCTTTCCCAACTATCTTTTTTTGATTCTCTTCTTCCCCAAAACCAAAAACTAAACTTATCCGTCTCCTATTCTGCCGACCACCAAAAAACAATAGAAATAACAAACCCCTTTCATTATCTTAATTTATTGGTACTCATAATTATCAGCCTCATCATTCTCAGCGTCGGGGGTATAATATTATCAAGAAACGCATGAAAAAATTTTTAAAATATGCTCTCTACCTCTCCTTTGCCCTAGTTCTCCAACAAGAGCTTTTTGGTAACCTCCTCTTTGGTCAAAACCGCCTTCTAATTATTACCAAAGTCGGTCTTATATTGGCTTTTTTTGAAATTTTTCTCAAACCCATAGTCAAAATCCTCCTCCTGCCTATTTCCATCTTAACATTGGGTCTTATTCGCATTGTTATCAACACTCTTGGTCTATATTTAGCCTCTTCTCTCGTTTCTGCCTTTAGCGTTACCTCTTTTGCTGTCTATGGTTGGTCCCTGGTTGGTTTTTGGGCATATTTGGGTACTTCATTTTTTATTAGTGTTTTTCTTTATATTTTCAAAATAATATGAATATTATCCTCAGCACCATTCAAATAATCCTATCCTTAATCTTATCCACCCTTATTTTTCTCCAAGCCCAAGGTAGAAACGAAAACAATTCTAATATTCTTTCCTCTTCGGGCTCTGAAAAACGGGGTTGGGAAAAAATGATGTTTAATCTCACTATCATTATCACCCTTCTTTTTTTGATCTCCTCAATTGCCCAACTAACCTACTAATGTTCACCAAAATCCGCTTCCGTTTCGAGCTTTATTTCTACTATCTAAAAAAGAATCTTCTTTATCTTTTTCTGGGTTTTGGTGTCGGTGTCACTATCTTTTATTTTCAAAAACCGCTTAAAACATTTTTTTTAAGGTTTAATCACCCAATTCAAAAAATCGGGATTGAAGGTTTCTATAACGCTACCAATCTCTCACAGGAAATCACTTCCAAAATTTCCCCGGGCCTAACAGTAATTAATCAAAATGGTCGAACTTCCCCTTCCGCTCTGGTTAATAAGATGGAAATCGGTTCTGACCATCTTCGATATACCTTTTACCTAAACACTTCCCTCCTTTGGCATGATGGAAAAAAGTTTAGTAGTGCCGATATCAACTATCAAATCCCAGGGTTAAACATTGCTCCTGCCAGTTTCGATAAAGTTACTATTACCACCGATAAGGCTTACGCCCCTCTAGAAAGCCTTTTGGCTCGTTCTCTTTTTCGAAAAAATTTTGTCGGGCTGGGTTCTTATATCGTTAAAGATTTTCGCTATCAGGATGGTCATATCCGATATTTAAAACTTCAGTCAAACTCCGATATTATTATCTACCGTTTTTACCAAGACCAAAATGACCTCTTAAACGCCTTTAAAATCGGTGAGGTTGACCAAATCCAGATTTCGTTTTTACCACCGGATCTTGAATCCGGCTGGAAAGTAAATTTAAACCAAAATATTGCTAGTTCTGAAAGTTATTCGGCCATCTTTCTCAACACCCAAAAACTTAGCAACAAACAACTTCGTCAAAGTCTGGCTTACGCCACCCCTAAAAGTGCAAATAATAATGAACGCTGTCTCTCGCCTATATCACCCTCATCTTGGGCTTATAACCCCAATGTAAAAGAATATTCTCTCAACCCAGTCAAAGCCCGTGAATTTTTTGAAAAAAATAAAATTGAATCAATCAAACTTAGTGTCACCGACCGAGATTTATTAGCTACTGCCGAAAATATTAAAAAAAGCTGGCAGGATATACTGAAAATCAAAGTCGATGTTAAATTTGAAAATCAAGTCGACACTGATAATTATGAAGCCATATTGGCTTATGGTAGTGTTCCCTCCGATCCAGATCAATATATATTCTGGCATTCTACTCAAACCAAAACCAATTTAACTAAAATAAACAGTCCCAAAATTGATAAACTACTAGAAGAAGGCAGACTCACTTTTGATACTCTGGAAAGAAAAAAAATCTATCAGGAGTTTCAAAAGGTTCTCCTTGAGGAGTTGCCAGTCATTTTTTTGCAATATCCTACCATTTACACCATCACCCGAAACCAATGAAACCCAACCCAGATTATCTGTCTATTATTCTTTTAATTTCTTTCTTTCTCCTTCTCACCTACGCCGGTTATTTGTCTTTCAAAAGTATCGATTGGGACGTGCTAAAACGACTTGAAAGTTCCCCTATTGCCATCCCCACATTACAACCAAAACCCATCAACAATGCCACTGAAAGCGCCATACCAAAAAAAGCTCGGTAAAAGGGGACACATCCATATTTGGCAAGTCGACGGCAACCTAATTCGATCCACTTTTGATCCGGAATTTACCAACTTCGGTCAACACTTCCATTTCCATTACATCCCTGAATATGAACTTTGGCTTGATCAAGAGCTGGTTAGGGATGAGCGTCGTTTTTTTATCGACCATCTGTTAACTGAATGGAAACTAATGAAACAAGGTATCCCTTACGAAACCGCCATTGTTGCTGCCGATATCAAAGAAAAAACCGAAAGATATTGTAGCCAAAAAATAAAAAAACTGACCGAAAAAATTGAAAATTTCGACATAAATAAACTCCACCTCAAGCTCTTGGGAGGTACTAAAACTAAACTATCAGTCTGGAGCATTGATGGTTGTTTGGTTCGTACCCTTTTCTTCATAGATTTCACTGAAGGCGGTCACCGCTATGTCTATGATTTTGTTCCCGAAAACGAAGTCTGGATCGATAACGATTTGGTAACCGAAGAAATTCCTTTTGTCCTCCTCCATGAACTTCATGAAAGAAAGTTAATGAAAAAACTAGGCTGGGAATACCACCGGGCTCACCGTCACGCCAGCCGGCTCGAATGGCTTTGCCGCCAAGGTAAAAAGATTGTCACCGTCGAACTTAAAAAGCTTGGTTGGGAATAGCCTTCTCCTCTGGATTATTTTTTACTCTAAAAAAGACGGTGGCTGTTAGAGCCAAACCCCCGCACCAAAACAGAAGATATTGATACCCCCAACCCACAAATATGGCACAAAGTAACATGGTGGGAATTTCCAAAATACTTTTTAAAAGATTTGACAAAGATAGCACTGTCGCCCGGTTGTAGGAATGACTCACTCGGTTAAAAAGCTCTGAAAACAACGGCCAACGGGAAGATTCAAAAATTACCACTCCGCAAAAAAGACCCAATCCCAGATAACCACTCTTCCACCAAACCTCATTAATCGCCATTAATAAGATACAGCCCAAGGTCCAATCACCAAAACGGTTTATCCAAATGTAGATTTTCTCTCCCATGCCCAGCTTTCCCGTAAAACGATTAATAATAAATACCACCAAAGAGTAAAAACTATTAGACACCCCGATCATAATTATTGCCACCCCATTGTTTCTAAACATTTCCGAACTAATCCGCCAGATAGCAAAGTTAGCCATAAAAAATAGCACTTTACCGGTTATCACTCTCAATAACTCCGGATTCTTTTTAAAAATACTAACCGCGTCCTTAAACACCCCCGCTTCTATCTTCTCTATTTTTAAATAATGCTTCGGTTCGGTCAAAAATAACCCAAAAATTATGGCCGCTATCCCCGCCAACGAATCAATTATCAATAAAGTCACGAATTGTTCATCCCTTAAACTCCCGGCAATCAGCACTGCCAATAGAGGAGTTATAATTTTAAAAATTCTTTTGGCTGAAAAATATTTTCCCAGATTAGTTAAACTATTTTTTTCATCCCCCAGAGCCTTATTAGTATCGTAAATCATGGCTTCATCTGTCCCCGACATTAACGCATCCGATACTGCCATCAGAGCAAAGCCAACACAAAAAGCCAGTAAGCTGTGGGCAAAGATAAACACTATCCAGTTAGTTAAATTAAAAAACAAAGACAACAAAATTACCTTTTTTCTACCCCATTTATCCGCCAAATAACTTGATGGTAACTCCGTCAACAAGGTTACTACCGAAAAAACTATGGTGGTATAAAAAATTTGGGCAACACTTATTCCCCGATAAACCAAAAAAATGGCTGTCACCACGTTTATCATTTTCACTTCCGTCAATGCTTCCAACCAAAACATTAGTGAAAAATTTCTTTTCAAAGACATTGCTTATTATATCCCCAAACCAACTTTTCCTTCTCCGTTTTAGTCATTCTTTTTATTTCCGCCTCCCGCTTCATTGCTTCTGATTTAGATCCACATTTTTCCAGATAAACCAGTTTAAAATCATCAAAGCAACGCAAATATTTCGCTCCTTTTCCTGCTTTATGTTTTATTAATCTTTTTTCAAGGTTATTTGTCTGTCCTGTATACAACGTATTTCCCGACGTCCGTAAAATATAAACCCAAAACTTTTTTGTCAAAGACTTATTCCAATTTATATTTATTCACTATTCCCAACAATACTTCCAGTTGTTTTCGGGAAATATCTTTATGTGGCTTTCTGGAACTACCAACATTAAAACCACGATAATTCAATATTGCTTTTATACCAGGAACAATCCCCACCTCTGTCTCCAACATCGCTTCAATTAAATAATTGGCCCGCCTTTGAGCTTCCATCGCCCCTTTTATGTTTCCATTTTCAAAATCCCGTCTCATATTCACAAACAACTTTGGCATAACATTATAAGTCGATCCAATCGCTCCGTCACTTTTCATTACCATCCCCGATAAATTCATTTCATCTACACCGGTTAATAAATTCAGTTTTCCACCAGAATATTCTTTAATTCTTTCAAATAGATAAAGATTATTATCGGAAAATTTTATTCCACTAAAATTAGGTATTTTCTCCATTTTCTCTAAAAATATTTTCGCTGTTACTGGCTGAGCCGTTTTGGCAATCCAATAAACATAAAAGGGAATTGACACCGCCTCTCCAATTTTTCGATAGTGTTCTACTGCCGCGTTAAGGTCTCTTGGACTATTCACCGGCGCCATCGACGACACCGCTGTGGCTCCAATAATTTCTGCATGTTTAGCTAATTCCACCGCCCCGTTTGTTGTTTTTGTCCCGCCTACATGAATCACAATCGGTAGTCTATCTTTCATCACTTTCATTACTTCTTTTGCCATTTCCTTTCTCTCTGTTACACTTAAACTGAGGCATTCTCCCGTTACGCCACAAACATATAAAGCTTCACAACCATAGTCGATAAAATTTTCTATCAATTTCGCTACCGATTCCAAGGCCAACCCTCCCTTATCATTAAACGGAGTTACAATCGCAGGTATTATTCCTCTTAAAAGTTTGTTGTTCACTTTTGTTGCCCCGCAAGGATTCGAACCTCAGTATTCAAGTCCAAAGCTTGATGTCCTACCATTAGACGACGGGGCATTGTTTATTAAAACCTTTAATCCATCCGGCAATTCTTCTATTAAGATCGGTACTCCTTCTTACTCGCACATTTATTTGACCATGATAGTTTTGATTTACATTCTTTCTCATGGTCATTACTTTATTTTTTTTATAGTAAACTTTGTTAAATTTATTCCTAGGATAACCCAATTCATTAGACCAATATTCCACAAAAATATCCTTTATTTCTTTAAAATTATCGTGGATATAAAGCTCCAAAACAATATCATCATCAATAATTTTCAAATACTCTTTTAGCCAAAAAATAAAAAACGACAGCATTTCAGGATCAGAGTTGCTAAATTTTATACCCACTGAAACATTGGTCTCTTTTTGTTTTTCCCCTTCCGCCCAATACAACATTATTCCTGCCAACCACAGTTCACGATTACCCAGTTGCCCAATATCACAAAATGTACTTTTATCAATGGTTTCAATCTTCCGCAATCTCTGTTCTCTTTTTTTTACACCCCCTTTTCTAATTGCTATCAACTTACGTTCAGTTAGTGTCTGTTTTTGCTTTTTTGATAATCCTACAGACCTCAACCACAATGATAAAGTTGACTTAGCCACAAACACTTTTTTCAAAATGTCAGAATAAGATAAACCTTCTTTTCGTAAAGATATTGCCAAATTTTTAAGGTTCTCTTTTGCCATATATAAAACTATTATAACTAGAACTAGCACACATTACAATAGTTCGATTATGGCTTAGTGCCGACGAGAGGACTTGAACCTCCACACCTTGCGGCATACGCACCTCAAGCGTACGTGTATACCAATTTCACCACGTCGGCAAATTGTGGTCTATTATATCTCAACTTGTGGCTGTTGAGGGACTCGAACCCCCGACCGCCCCGATGTAAACGGGATGCTCTACCAACTGAGCTAAACAGCCATCTCTGTATTTTACCAACAAACAAAAAATCCCCCTAATGGGGGATTTACTGAGCGGGCAACGGGATTCGAACCCGTGGCTCGTCCTTGGCAAGGACGCATAGTAACCACTATACTATGCCCGCAGACGGACTAGATAATAATCTAATCCATTCGTGTATTTTAACGCTTAACTCTGTATTCGAAAAGTAGAGACTACAAATCCCGTATTTTGATTTACGCTTCGTTAGTCGACTACGACTCTTTAAGGTCTGAATTTTTATAAACTGATTATACGGAATATTTAATTTTCTTGACCAAAAAGAAACTGTCGTATCTCGATCAACATCATTATATAAGAATAAACCAACTCGGAGACTCTTATTCGAAACCATCAGACACTTTCGAAAGAATTTAGCAGTTATATATAACAAATCTGGATCGGTATTTATTACCGCAACTCGGCCATTATCTGATTTATCCCCTTCACCCCAATATACCCCCAAACCAATAACAAACAAAGAAGATTTCATCAACTTCAGAAATTCTGATTGCGCTTCATCTAAGTATCTCTGCCTTCTTCTCCTGTTATTCTCCTGCCTAGCTTTATTTGCGGCTAATAAATTACTTGAAACCACATCCTACTATACTAGGAAATATACAGACTTTCAACTACCATTTTGTGCCGAAGGTTGGAGTTG
>CAZSLG010000027.1:0-9258 GCA_964607745.1 uncultured Gammaproteobacteria bacterium
ATGTTTTTATATTTAGCAATCACGTCAATCAGTTCATCTGAAAAGTCCCAGGGGTTGCTGCTGATAAACGACACTTTTTCTAATTTTTTTAAAGCTACCATTTCTAGTAACGACGGAAAGTCTCCCTTGTCAAAGGGAGATTTAGAGGGATTATACGAATTTACATTTTGGCCAATCAATACCACCTCCTTAAATCCTTTTTCTATCGCTTTATCAATCTCCGTTAAAATTTCTACCACGCTTCTGGAAATTTCTCTGCCCCTAGAATAGGGGACTATACAATAGGAGCAATAATTGTCACAACCGGAACTTATGGAAACCATCGCTGCCTTCTTATTATTTCTCAGAGGTTCTATGTCAAAACTAATATTTTTTATCGGCAACATCTCGTCCACCCCCGTTATTTTCTTTTTCACAATTGGCACCAGACATCCGGTTAATATAATCTTTGGTTTATAATTCGTAATTCGTAATTTGTAATCCGTAATTTTATTTATTAGTCCATAAACTCTATTTTCCGCCGATTCCCGAATCACACAACTATTAATCACTACCGTGTCTGCTTCTTTCCAGTCATCCGTTAGTTTGTCACCTTTTTCCCAATAATACGCCTTAATTCTTTCCGAATCCGCCTCGTTTTGAACACACCCAAAGGTTTTAATAAAAACTTTTGCCATCAGGCTATCTTATCACCCGAGCTCCACTCAGAAGGAAAAATACCGCCATTCCCAAAAGTGCCATTGTCGGCCAGGCTATTCCCACTGTCGGCAGTGCTTCTCCTGTTCCCGCTTGCACCGCGTTCCAATCAACATTTCCGGCTCCGATAGTCAAGGTAAATTTAATTTCACTGCCACTACTGGTCAGTGTCACCAAATGATCACCGTCAGTTAAAGTAGTTGTCGGTGTAAACACCCAATCTCCGGCACTATCGGCGCTTACCTGTAATGGAGTCCCGTCAATATCCACTGTCACATCGGCTCCTGTACCCGCTTCTCCCCGAAAAGTTGGTTGGTTACTGGTGTACCACCAGTGACTTATTTGTTTCCCGTCAGTACTTACATTCCCAATCGATTTTAAGTTAAAACCGGCTGCCAATGCTTCGGAAACTGTTAAAAAAAATATTGCCATTACCAACAACAAAATTTTCTTCATAAATAAATCATAAGCTCTCTCCAATTTACTTGCAAGTCGTGATTTTTCATGCCATAGTTATCACATGGTCGATTCTAGTGACAATGACGAACTTCAAAAACAATATCAGGCTCTGCTTGATCAATACGCGCAGGCTCTAAATCAAAGTCCTCCAATTTCACCCCCACCTCCGTCAACTCTACCCGCTTTCGAGCCCACAATTCTACCTCCGGAAATAGTTCCCCCGCCTGTTTCCACACCCTCATCACCTCTTTTCTTTAAAATTCTTTTTTATTTTTCACTACTTACTTTTTTGGCCGTAGCAGTGGCTATTGTTTATAGTTTTTCCAAAAGTCAACCATCCACTGCTATTCCTTCTCCCACCCCTGTTCCCACTGAGACCCAATCAGTAACGGTTTGCGAATTAAACGAGAAAACCTATCAAGTCGGCGAATCTTTTCCGGCCGCCGATGGTTGCAATACCTGCGTCTGTCAACCCGATCAGCTTATCATTTGTACTGAAATTGCCTGTGAAGCCACCCCCTCCACTAAACTCACCCCCACCAAAACTATTTCCCCTGTTTCCACATTGAAACAAATCGGCTATATCAAAAAACTTTTTACCAAAAACATTCAAACATATTTAACTGTTGATTATGTTCAATGGATTAGCCCCTGTCCATCAACTGAAGTTTGTCTTAACGGTTACAAGGTTATTAATGATAATGCCCAGTTTCAGGACATTCCAGTATCATCAAATGTAAAAATTGACGTCAGTACAAAAAGTTACGCCTTAGACGGTAACTTCAACTTCAATGAAGCGATTTCTCTACAAGAATTTACAAATTTAGTTACCAATCCTCCCGGCAATTACCCCACCAAAGATATTTTGTTCTGGTTTACTTTCGACAAAAATAAAAACGTAGTCAGTATAAGCGAACAATATCGACCTTAAAATATGAATCAATCAAACCATTTAATTACCCCTCTCGCCGCCATGGTAGTAATTCTTTCTGTGGCTGTTCTTCTTTTACTTTTTCCTAAAACCCAAAATCAATCAACATTTACCCCCACTCCCACCATTACCCTCGAAAATAATATTTATATCTGTCCCGAAAGTGGCTGGGTGGATTGTCTGCCCAGTTTAAATGCCGGTGTTAAATACGAATGCACCTCCGAGGCCATAAATTGGTATCGGGTCAATTGTCCTGATTTTAAGGGCGCCGCCCTATAAAAATCATCTTCTTGCACTGCGTAAAATATGCGTATATAATGTTCCACATTCGGCGAGCGGTTGGTACATAACTCGTCTGTTAGCAATACTTATCAAACTATTTGATGCCTTCCGCCAAAAGAATCAACTGGGGTAAAATTTATCCGGACATTCCTCAACTAGACTTATTGGCTGTTCAAAAAGAGTCTTGGGCAGAATTTCTAAAAAAAGATTTAATTGATACCGTTCATTCCGTTTCCCCAATCTCTGACTATACCGGCAACAACTGGGTTTTGGAATTGGGTGATGTTTCCTTTGATAAAGTCAATGTTACTCCGGCCCTAGCCCGCCAAAAGGGTTTAAATTACACCCTTCCTGTTATCATCAAGGCCCGATTAACTAATAAACGCACCGGTTTAGTCAAAGAAGAAGAGGTATTTTTACTTAACCTTCCGGCCATGACTCCTCAGGCTACCTTTATTATTAATGGTATTGAGAGGGGAGTTATCAACCAGCTAGTCCGTTCCCCCGGTGTTTATTTTACCGGCACCACTGATCCCGCCACCGGTAAAACTCTTTGCAATGCTGAAATCCGTCCTGTCCGTGGTTCCTGGCTGGAATTCTTTGTCGGTAAAAAAGATGTCATCTTTGCTCGTATCGATCGTAAAAAGAAAGTACCCGCCACTGTAATTCTTCGGGCAGCCACTGCCTTTTCTGACAAACAAATTATAGCCGAACTTGGTCCCTTTATTGAAGCCACTCTCCACGCTGACGCCACCAAAACCCAGGAAGAATCCCTTCTTGAATTTTATCGGAAACTCCGTCCCGGTGAACCGGTTGTTTTGGAAAATGCCCAAAAGTTTTTTCAGGAACGTTTTTTTGATCTTCGTACCTACGAACTGGGTAATGTTGGCCGCCATAAAGTCAATAAAAAATTTGGTTTTGATTTCAGTGATACTGATAAAAGTAATTGGGTCTTAAAAAATGAAGATTTACTGGCCACCGTTAAACACCTTGTCAAGCTTCAAAAAGATGACAAAAGAATTTTTGACGACATTGATTCGCTGGGTAACCGCCGTCTCCGGCGCTGTGGTGAAATTGTGGCCCAGGTGGCTCTCCGTCCCGCCATGGCCAGATTTGAGCGGATGGTCAAGGAAAGAATGAGTCTTATTTCTACCAAAGAAAAACCCCAACCTTCCCAAATGATCAATCCTCAGCCCTTAATTTCCTCTCTCAATACTTTTTTTAGAAGCAACCAATTATCCGCCATTCTTGATCAGACTAATCCTCTTTCCGAGCTTGATCTGTTACGGCGTGTTACCGTGGTTGGCGTTGGTGGCTTAACCCGTGAACGGGCCGCCTTTTCTATTCGCGACGTTCATGGTTCTCAATATGGTCGGATTTGCACTGTCCGTTCTCCTGAAGGTCCCAACATCGGTTTGGTTACTTATCTGGCTCTCTATGCCAAAATTGACAAATACGGTTTTATTTTAGCCCCTTTCAGAAAAGTTGAAAAAACCGGAAAAATATTCAAAGTCAGCAATGATATTGTCTATCTTGATGCCGACGATGAATTTAACCATCGAACTACCCACCTGGGTATCAAAATCGATTCTAAGGGAATTATTAATCAGGACTGGGTGCCTCTCCGTTTTCAGGGCGAATTCATCGAGGGTCCACTGGAGTTGGTTGAATATATTGATATGGTTCCCAACGAAATTGTCGGTACCTCCGCTTCCCTAATTCCTTTTATTGATCACGATGATGCCACCAGAGCCCTAATGGGTTCTCACATGCAGACTCAGGCCGTACCGCTTATCACCACCGAAGCCCCAATTGTCGGTACCGGTATGGAAACCACCATTGCTTCAGCCATGGACCGTTCCATTGTCGCCCTCAAGTCCGGCACGGTCAAATATGTTGACGCCGGGAAAATTGTTGTCGATGATCTTACTTATGAAACCCAGAAGTTTGTCAGAACTTCTCCCTATGGTACTTGTTATAACCATCGGGTACTGGTCGATGTTGGCGACAAGGTTAAAAAAGGTGAAGTCATCGCTGACGGTCCGGCCACACATGAAGGTGAGCTTTCCATTGGTCGTAATCTTTTAGTGGCTTACGCCTCAATTGACGGTTTAGGTTATGAAGATTCTTTTTTAATATCTGATCGTTTGGTCAAAGAGGATGTGTTAACTAGTGTTCAAATTTATGAATATCAGGCCAATGTGGTAGAAACCAAATTAGGTAGTGAAGAGTTAACTAAAGATATCCCCAATGTTTCTGAAGCCGAGCTGGCCAAATTAACCGAAGATGGCATCGTCATGATTGGCGCTGCCGTTGGTCCAAACGATATTTTAGTAGGTAAAGTTGAGCCTCGGGGTGAAAAGGAATTAACTGCCGAAGAAAGACTTCTGCGGGCTATTTTTGGCGAAAAAGCTCGGGAAGTAAAAGACACGTCGCTCCGAGTCCCTAATGGTGAGGGTGGTGTCATTATCAAAATTGATGTATTAGATAAAAACGAAGGCGACGAACTTGATCCGGGTGTAAATAAAGTCGTCAAAGTTTATGTAGCCCAGATCCGCCGGATTCAAGAGGGTGACAAAATTGCCGGCCGCCATGGTAACAAAGGAGTTATTTGTCGGATCATGCCCTCATATGACATGCCGCGTCTGGCCGATGGTACTCCGGTTGATTTGGTTATGTCGCCTCTGTCGGTTATTGCCAGAATGAACCTTGGCCAAATTTTGGAAGTCACTTTAGCTGCCGCCGGATACCGACTCGGCAAAAAATATGCCGTTCCTGTTTTTGAAAAATATTCCGAGGATCAAATTAGTGTCGAACTTAAAGAAGCCGGGCTAACTTCCACCGGCAAAACCCGCCTTTTTGATGGTCGTACTGGTGATGCTTATGATCAGGAGGTAGTTGTCGGTATTGGTTATATTCTCAAATTAGTTCATATGGTTGACGACAAAGTCCATGCCCGTTCTACCGGCCCCTATTCCCTAGTCACCCAACAACCTCTTGGCGGCAAAGCCCGCATGGGTGGACAGCGCTTAGGTGAGATGGAAGTTTGGGCTCTCGAGGCTCATCAGGCCGCTCACACTCTCCAAGAGATGTTGACCATCAAATCCGATGACATTGAAGGTCGGACCCATGCTTTCCAAGCCATAATTAAGGGTCAACCCATTCCTGAACCGGCTATCCCCGAATCCTTCAAGGTATTAACCAAAGAATTGGCCGGTCTGGCTATCGATATTTCCCCTTGGGGTGTTAAAGAAGCCATTATTGGTGAAGAAAATCATTCGGAGGAAAAAACCGATGTTTAAATTTAAAAATATGCTCGATTTTACGGGCATCAAAATCAAACTAGCCTCACCCGAGGAAATTCTTTCCTGGAGCAATGGTGAAGTTCTAAAACCGGAAACTATTAATTATCGTAGCTGGCGACCCGAAAAAGACGGTCTTTTTTGTGAAAAAATCTTTGGTCCCAGCCATGATTATGAGTGTTACTGTGGCAAATACAAAAAAATCCGGTTCAAAGGCGTTATTTGTGATAAATGTGGCGTTGAAGTTACCACCTCCAAAGTCAGGCGCGAACGCATGGGCCATATCAGTCTGGCTGCTCCAATAGTTCATTTATGGTATCTTCGCAACACCCCCTCACCCATTAGTGTAATTCTGGATGTTCCTCAAAAAGAGCTGGAATCGGTTGTTTATTTCACTAAATATTTAGTTACTTCTGTTAATAATGACCAGCGCAAAGAAGCACTTTCCAATCTGGAAACCAATTCTTCCAAACGTCAGACCCAAATTGATACCGACACCAAGACCAATATTGAAAAAGCCAAAAGTACGGCTGCCGCTGACAATAAAGAGCTAAAAAACAAAATTAAAAACCCCGAACAACTTTTAATTGCTCAAAAGGAACGTGACGTTAGTCTTAAACAAGAAGTTCAAAAATTGGAAAATAAAGCCTCCGCTGAAAAAAATCGGATCCAAAGTTTGATGAATTTCTTGGAGGACAAAATTAAATCGCTTCAGGTTCTCTCTGTCCTGACTGACGAAGAGGAATTTTATCTAGCCCAATTTAAGGCCAATATTTTCTACGAAGCCAAAATGGGTGCCGAATCTTTATTGGAAGTGCTTGATGGACTTGACCTTCCCGCTACCGTCAAAGAACTTAAAAAGGAATTGGCCAAAACCAGTTCCAAACTCAAGAAAAAGAAAATTATGTACAAAATCAGGATATTAAATGGTCTGATTAGCGAAAGCATCAATCCCGCCTGGGTGGTTTTAAGAAACGTTCCGGTAATTCCACCTGATCTTCGTCCCATGGTTCAACTCACCGGTGGCCGTTTTGCCACCTCTGATTTAAATGATCTTTATCGACGTCTAATTAACCGCAACAATCGTCTTAAAAAATTAATCAAGTTAGGCGCACCCGAAATTATTTTGCGAAACGAAAAACGAATGCTTCAGGAATCAGTGGACATTTTGATTGACGCCCAAAAAAGTGCCAAGAACAAACGCAAAAACAATACCAAACGCCTTCCCCGTTCCCTCTCTGACCTTCTCCGCAGTAAAAAAGGACGTTTTAGACGTAATCTTTTAGGCAAGCGGGTTGATTACTCCGGTCGTTCCGTGGTAGTGGTTGGTCCGGAATTAAAACTAAATCAGGTCGGTCTTCCCAAGGAAATAGCGCTCGAGATGTATCGACCCTTTGTCTTACGTGAATTAATGAATACCGGTTTAGCCGCCAATATCAAAAGTGCTAAAAACCTCATTGATCATCGGATCAACGAAGTTTATGACATTCTTGAGCGGGTGACCAAAGATACTTATGTTTTATTAAACCGGGCTCCCACCCTTCATAAATTGTCCATCCAGGCTTTCAAACCGATTTTAGTTGATGGTCTGGCCATTCGGATTCACCCTTGTGTCTGTAAAGGTTTTAACGCCGACTTTGACGGTGACCAAATGGGAGTTCATCTGCCCCTTTCGGAATTATCCCAAAAAGAGGCTCGGCGCTTAATGCTGCCTTCCCGAAATCTTCTCAAACCTGCCGATGGTTCTCCCATCTCCATTCCCTCCCAGGAAATGGCCGTCGGTTGTTATTACATCACTTCGGTTCAGACAGAAGATTTGGATAAAGTTGAAGGAACCAATTATCAGGGTTTATCAATTATGTCCGATTCAGCCGAGGTAACTCTGGCCTACCAATCAGGAAAAATTAAATTGCGTCAACTTATTGTTGTCCGTCATCGGGGTTCATTGCTTAAAACCACCTATGGTCGCCTTTGGTTCAATTCAATTTTACCTCCCGAATTTAAATTTATTAACCAACCCTTGGCCGGTAGTAAAGCGTTAAACGATTTAATTGTTCAGTCTCTGGAAATTGCCGGTCGTCTTAAAACCGTCAAACTAATCGATGCTCTCAAGGATATTGGGTTTGCCGGTTTTACCCTCTCCGGTTTGTCTCTGTCAATGGCCGACTGTGGCTATCTTCCCGGGAAAGAAAAAATAATCTTAGCCGCCGATAAAAGAGTTGCTGAAATTAATGACAATTTCAAAATGGGTCTCATTAGCAATGATGAGCGGAAACGTCTCTGTCAAAGTATCTGGATGGAAGTGACCGAGGACATCGCCGAAAAGACTTGGGCAACGCTGGATATTGATTCACCTATTCGGGTAGTTTCCAACGCCGGCATCAAGCGGGCCAGCAAGGATCAGATCAAACAACTTTCCGGTATGCGCGGTCTGATGGTTGATCCTACCGGCAAAATCGTTCAGCTACCCACCAAATCAAACTTTCGCGAAGGTCTTTCGGTTTTTGAATACATCACTGGTGCCCGCGGCACCCGCAAGGGCTTGGCTGACACCGCTCTCCGCACCGCTGACGCTGGTTATCTCACCCGTCGTCTGGTTGATAGCGCCCATGTGGCTATTACTCATGAGGATGATTGCGGCACTACTAAGTTTTGGACCATTAGTCGTTTCGAAAAAGGTCGGGAAAAATTCTTTGGTCGTCGACTTTTAGGTCGGGTATTAGGATCTGATATCACCAATTCTAAGGGAAAAGTTATTGTCAAGAAAGGAACCTTAATCGACAATCATATCCAAGCCCAAATCGAGACCTCCGATGTCACTTCGATTGAAGTTCGCTCTCCCTTAACCTGTCGGTCCAAATATGGATTATGCCGTCAGTGTTACGGTTGGGATTTATCCAATCGAAAACTGGTCAAACTCGGCGTTCCGGTTGGAGTTATTGCCGCCCAATCCATTGGCGAACCGGGCACTCAATTAACTCTTCGGACCAAACATACCGGCGGAGTCTTAGGTATTGATGTGACTCAAGGATTACCTCGGGTCCAGGAGCTTTTTGAAGTCCGCACTCCCAAACTTCCCTCTCCTTTAGCCGAAATTGGCGGTAAGGTCAAAATCAAAGAATCAGTTGATGGTTATGAAATTAAAGTTTCCGGTAAAGACAAAAACAATGACGCCAAAACCGTCACCTACATGCTTCCCAGTAATGTCACCCTTTTGGTCGCCGATGGTGATCTAATAGTCTCTGGAACTCAACTCTGTTCTGGCACCCTCGATGTCCGGGAAATTTTGGAAGTCAACGGACTTGAGGCCGCTCAAAAATATCTGATCAACTGTATCCAGGGAGTTTATGAATCCCAGGGTATTGCCATTCATGACAAGCATCTCGAGGTTATTGTCAAAGAGATGAGCGATAAACTTAAAATTGAAGATCCCGGCGATACTAATTTCCTTTATGGTCAAATTGTTACCCGAGCTGTTTATCAGGACGAAAACGAACAGGCCAAAGCCAAACCAGATGGTAAAATTGCCAAGGGTAAAAAAGTTTTACTTGGGCTTATCCAATCTTCTTTAACCACCGGCTCCTGGTT
>CAZSLG010000028.1:0-9059 GCA_964607745.1 uncultured Gammaproteobacteria bacterium
CCGGCTTTTTTTTGATTTTGTTGGGATATTTTTTAGGATTTAACAATTTGTCAACTCCGGTAGTTAGGTGGGCTCCGTTTTTAATCCAAGTGGCCATTTTTTCCTTATCTAGGGATAAAGTTTTGGTTTGGGGGGTATAAAAACCGAGATCAGCAATAAATTTGCCATCACTTTTACTGCGGTCTTCTGAGACCACAATCCTAAAGGAACGTTGGTGAATTTTACCGTTTGGTTTTAGTTTTATTTTGAGCATAGGAGGAATTATACAATGAAAAGTCTAAATTCTAAAATCTAATTAATTTATTCAAAAAACTTTATGGCGTTAATAGCAGCGGCTTCTTCGGCTTTTTGTTTGGAATTGCCGGTGCCGGAGGTAATCAATTTATTGGCAACATAGACTCCGGCTTCAAATATTTTGTCGTGGTCAGGGCCGGTTTCGGAAATGATAAGGTACTGGGGGGTGGAGCCGGATTTAGCTTGGGCGATTTCCTGGAATAAGCTTTTGGGATCTTTATAGTGGGTTTTAGAAGAGAGATTTTTGATGCTTTGAGCAAAAATCTTGTCAAGTATTTTACCGGTGGCCAAAAAGCCCCGATCAAGATACAGAGCGCCGATTAAAGCTTCAAGACTATCGGCCAAAATAGAGACATTGAGACGACCGCCATGAGTTTCTTCACCCCGACTGAGGTACAAGAAAGCACCTAAATTTAAATCAGTGGCGACTTGAGCCAGATTTTCAGTACGAACAATAAGACTTCTAAGATTGGTCAATTCACCTTCGGCTAGTTTCGGAAATCTAGAAAAAAGGACAGTTGATGACCAAAGCTCCAGGGCAGCATCTCCCAGAAACTCAAATCTCTCGTTTGACTCAGAAAATTTGTTTCTGGATTCATTTAGGCTACTCCGGTGAACCATGGCTTGATCCAAAAGGGATGGGTTTTTAAATTTAACTTTAAGGACTTTTTGAAGCTCTTTAAGATCGGGTTTTTGAGGTGTCATTCTTATCTTTTAATATTGAACCTAAAACGGCATTAATGAAAGAACCTGATGATTCATTACCGTATTCTTTACCAATTTCAATGGCTTCGTCAATAATTACTTTGGGAGGAACGGAAGTGGCCGAAAAAAGCAGTTCAAAAATGGCAAGGCGCAGAACAGAGAGATCAACCCGGTTGATTTTATCGACCGGCCACTTAGGTGCATGGAGGGTGATAACGGCATCAATTGAAGAGATTTTGGAGAGAATTTTGGTAATTTTGGGATTAGGTATAGTTTTGGTCGATTCCCAGGCAAAAAGATATCTAAATAAACCGATTCTTTTTTGATGACGAGGGTCAAGTTTACTTTTCACTGATGACAGTTTTGACAAAGAAAGCCAGGGCGTTTAACCTGACCGCAATGTTTACAGGTAGTAGTGGAGGCTAACTTGGGACCAGTTTGGGTGGCTCGGCGTCGGCCTTGGCGACGGGATGAGGGCCAATGTTTTGGAAGTGCTGTCATGAGGTTATTATAACAAAATTTTTAGATATGTTTTGTGCTATTATCCCCTAAGATGAAAGATTTAGAAAATAGAAATTGTTTAGTTTGTGACAGAATTGGGTTAATTATAAAAGGTAAAAACAAATATTTTGTTAAGGAACTAGTTTCCGGATATGTGGTTTTATGTGATTTTCAATTTTATTTTGGTTATACCTTGTTTTTATCAAAAACTCATGTCAATGAGTTGCATAAATTGTCCAAACGGGAAAGATATATTTTTTTAAAGGAGATGGCAAAGGTGGCGGAGGCGGTCTATAAAACTTTTAAGCCTAAAAAATTAAATTATGGATTGATGGGAAACACCGATACTCATATTCATTGGCATTTGATTCCCAGATATGAAAACGATTTACAGCCAGAGACTGCGATCTGGGCGGTGGATAAAAAAATTAGATGTAACAAAATGTCTAGGCCAAAAGAAGACCAGCTAAAAAAGATGAAAGAGAGGTTGCTGGTGGAATTAAATAAACTGATTTAAAGAGAGGTTACTTTTCATTTGTTTCAGTAATTATTTGTTTAGAAAACAGGGGTCTTCTGGGGTGGGATTGGGTGATATCTCCATCGGTGTTTTTTTTATCATTATGAGTGGAAGAAAATAAATATAGTCGGAAACATTCAATTTGATTTTGACAATCTGTATCGCCATAAAACAGTTCGAACATTGGAGCCATTAAATTGTGATATATCCCGGGCACAAAGTTGCCGTTACTAAAACCACATATTTGGGTTCTGGCGATAAACCCATTGATTACTTCGTGTTCGTTTACGGAAAAAGGAAAAGGATCTCCGTGAGTATCTTTTTGATTCATTGTTTGGTGTGGAAATTTTGCTGATTTGAAATCAAGAAAATATCGTGGCGAGTGTTCAATGTCGGTGGGATGACATAATTGATGAAAAATATCTTGATCCATAAAATGCATGGAAATATCAAAACCTTGCTGGGGAAGAAGAAATTTGTGACTAATCATTTGAGCCGTTTTTTTTCTACGCATTCTATTAAATTCATCCAGTCTAGTATGGAAAATACTTTGATCGTTTAAACTAAAACCAAGAGGTGTTGGTAGTAATCGATTGATGTTTATCGTATGGGGAATATTACGGGTTAATAAAATAATATCAAGGTCAGAGCCTCGAGGGTAAGCTCCGCGAACGTTTACGAAACGACCATAACTTAGTGATCCACCCAAAATTACTCCATTAATAAAATTGAGTAGATTATCTGTCCATTTTTCCATAAAAGTCAATCGGGTTGTTGTTTCGTGTACAGCTTCCAGGAGAGAGGGCTGTTGTTTATCGAGAATAACCTGTCCTTGTTGTCGAATGTTGGGAATATTCAGAATGTCATCTTGGGAAAATGTTCTGAGTATGGATGGTAATACACCATGTTGAGTTCGGTGTTGTCTCCAGTGTAAATCAAGGCGATAACCAATATCTTCGCGGAGAATATCTGGGTGAAGAGTTGATGAAAGTTCTAGGCAGTCCGATGTAATTTGAGCCAAACTTTCACTGTTTCTTACCATGAATAATCATAAACATCATACTATATGTTTATGTTATTAATTATATCATTTAGTTTACGGTTATTTTGTTTTCCGCCTGATGGGTAATAAATTTTTGAGAGTTGAAACTGGGGATATCCTTTAATTTTTCAAATATCTTTCGGGAAAGGGAAAGGGTATCAATATCATCGATAGTAGCTAGGGAGAGGGAGGGAAAACCGTGTTGGAGAGTGGAATAGAGAACGCCTGGTCCCCTATTTTTAAGATCATATTCGGCAATCTTTAAACCATCGTGGTGTTTTTCCAAAAATGAAAGACGGTTTTGAGCAACCAATGAGGGTTGTTGACAGAGAAGAAAACAATAAGACTTTTTATCACTTCTGCCGACACGGCCACGAAGTTGATGGAGAGAGGCGAGACCGAAACGGTCGGCTGATTCGATTACCATGACGGTGGCATTGGGAATATCAATACCAACTTCAATGACAGGAGTGGTTACCAGAATGTTAATTTTTTTATTGATAAAATCGGTAATTATTTTATCTTTTTGACTGGTCGGGATTTGGCTGTGAAGAAGTTCGAGTTTAAATTGAGGAAAGACGGTTTTTAGATTGTCAAATTCGGTTTTGACGGATTTAACTTCGGTTAGGGTTTCAGAGTCGTCAATAAACGGACAGACAAAAAAGACTTGTTGCCGGGTTTCATCGATGTGTTTCGTTAGCCATTGGTAGCAGGCAGAAATTTTGTTTGTTGGAACATAAAAGGTAGAGACTGGTTTACGGTCAGGTAGAGTTTCCAGCCGGGAGAGGTCAAGGTGGCCCAGGAGAGTCAGGGATAGGGTTCGGGGTATCGGGGTGGCAGTCATAGTTAAGGTGTGAGGAAAGAGGTTATTTTGGTTGAATGTGTTACGTTGATCAACCCCAAATTTGTGTTGTTCGTCAATTACGACAAAGGCCAGTCGGTTAAAAAAGTTTTGAGGTTGATAAAGGGCGGCGTGAGTAGAAATGATAATGGCATTTTGGGGGATATTTTTTAGTCTGTTTTTTGAAGTTAAGAGAAAAATGGGAATTTTAGGTAAAAATTTTTTAAAAGTCAAAACATGTTGGTGAGCCAAAATTTCAGTGGGAGCCAGATATAGGCTTTGATAACCATTTAAATGATTGAGATAACAACCCAGGAGGGCAATAATGGTTTTTCCTGAACCGACGTCGCCGCTTAATAGCCGGTGGCAGGGAATTGAGAGTAGAAGGTCATTTTTTAACTCCTTCCAGGCAAGGAGTTGGGAGGAAGTAAGGCTGAAAGGTAAATTTTTGATAAAAGTGTTAATTTTGGCAATATTTTTTAAAGTAAAGGCACAAGACAAGGTTTGGGTTTCGGTTTTTTGATGGTGACTAAAAGCTAAGATGGATAGAAATTCGTTGATTTTAAGGCGTTTTTGAGCGATATTTAACAACTTAATTGAGCTGGGTTGATGAATTTCTTTAAGGGCGGCTTTAAGGGACATTAGAGAAAAATCTTTAAGAACTTTTTGAAGGAGAAGATCAACGATATTACTTAGGAGGTAGGATAAGTTTGAGATTATTATTTTGGAAAGGTTTGCCGAACTAAGGTGGGCAGTAGTGGGGTAAATTGGCAGAATTTTACCGGTAGCGCTGGCACTGATTCGGGGGGAAATAAGGGTTGGTCGGTTTTGAAAAAGACCAACCTGTCCGGCGATGCCGACAGGAAAGCCAATTTTGAGTGTTTTTGACAAATAAGGTTGGTTAAACCAGAGTAAGTCGATAGTTCCGGTATCGTCAATTAATTTAGCTTTTTGAAGATTAAGGCCTCGACGGGTGAAAATGTTTTGGAAGGAAATAAGTGTTCCTTTGATGGTCACTAAAGTGTCGGGTATTAAGTTTTTTATTTTGGTAATGTGGGTGAAATCAAGATAGCGATAAGGAAAATGAAAAAGCAAGTCTTTGGGAGTAGAAATTTTTAAATTATTTAAATACGTTTCTGTTTTAGGGCCGATGCCGGTGAGAGTACTGAGGCTTCTCATTTTCCCATGTTATCATTATTTAATGAGACTAATACATCTTAAAAAGAAACAAATAAGAACCATTATTTTAGCTATGGCAACATTAGCGCTACTTCTGTCGGGGATGATCCCCTTCTTGGGGATATTGATTAAATGACAAAAATTTATTTTAGTTGTTTTTGGCACCGTTTAGCAAAATTGATAAGTTGGTATCATTTTTTTTGGTTGTTATTGATAGCAACCGGAGTAATGTTGCTGGGGCTTTTAGGACTTTTTGTTTGGTTTTCCAAAGATTTACCAAGTCCCTTAAAAGTAGTTAGACGGGAAGGGTTTACCAGTAGGATATATGACCGAAACAACGATCTAATTTACGATGTTTATAAGGATGCCAAAAGAACGCCGGTAAGTTGGGTTGATGTACCGGAATTTTTAAAAAAGGCAACTATTGCGGTAGAGGATAAAGAGTTTTATAAACATTCCGGCTTTGATCCGTTAACTCCGTTACGGATTATTAAAAATATTTTTTATTTTCATAAATTAACCGGAGGGTCAACTTTAACTCAACAACTGGTAAAAAATGTTTTACTGACTTCGGAAGTGTCAATTACCCGGAAAATAAAAGAATTTATTTTAGCAGTTCAAATTGAGTCTAAATATAAAAAGGATGAAATTTTGTTGATGTATCTAAACGAGGCACCGTATGGTGGTTCGGCTTGGGGAGTGGGAGCAGGTAGTGAGCAGTATTTTAACAAAAAAGTAGCGGATTTAACTTTTGCTGAATCGGTAATACTTTCGGGTTTACCGCAACGTCCCAATGTTTATTCCCCGTTTTCCCGGACTCCGACGGCGTATATTGCCCGAAGCGAACATGTGTTGACAAGGATGATGGAAGACGGCTACATAACCCCGGATCAAAAAAAAGAAACTATGTTGGAAGTTTCAAATTACAAATTTTTTGAAAATAAAAGTCAGCTTTTGGCCCCACACTTTATTTTTTGGATAAAAGATGAGCTGTCTAAAAAATATGGAGAAGATGCAGTAGAAGGCGGGGGATTAAAAATTACTACTACTTTGGATTTAAAAATTCAAAGGGAAACCCAAAAAATTGTTAGCGAGGAAGTGGACAAGGGGGAGAAATTGGGCTTTACCAACGGGGCGGCGATGGTGATAGATCCCAGTAATGGTCAGGTATTGGCGATGGTGGGAAGCCGGGATTACTCTTCGACTAAAACTGACGGTAAATTTAATGTGGTGACTCAGGCTTTGCGTCAACCCGGATCGGCCATAAAACCAATTACTTATTTAACGGCTATAAAAAAAGGTTATACAGCAGCATCTTTAATTTTGGATACACCGGTGACTTTTCCCGGAGTTGGGGGGCAGCCGGATTATTCCCCTCAAAACTATACCGGTAAATTTTTAGGCCCATTAAGTTTACGCCAAGCCTTGGGTAATTCAATAAATACCACCGCGGTAAAAATGTTGGCTAGAGTGGGGTTACCCAATATGATGAAACAGGCCTATGAAATGGGGATATCAACACTGGAGCCAAGTGCAGAAAACTTACGGCGATATGGTTTGTCAGTGACTTTGGGCGGAGCTGATGTGCGAATGATTGATATGGGGATGGCTTATTGTGCTTTTGCTAATGGGGGTAGAAAAGTGGAACCGGTGGGGGTATTAAAAGTGGAAGATGCCAAAGGTCAAACACTGGAAGAATACAGACCGGTCCCCGGCATGGCAGTGATGACTTCGCAAGAGGCTTTTATAATTTCCAATATCTTATCTGACAATTCTGCTCGGGAGATTACTTTTGGAGCAGTAAATAATCTGTCTATTCCCAATTATTCAGTAGCGGTAAAAACAGGAACAACCAATGATAAGCGGGACAATTGGACAATCGGTTGGACTCCTAACTTATTATCGGTGGTTTGGGTAGGTAACAATAATAATTCACCTATGGGTAAAGTAGCTTCGGGGGTTTCGGGAGCGTCCCCGATTTGGCGACGAATCATGTTATCAATATTGCCACAACGGAATAAGCAAGATTTTCCCATTCCGGATAAAATGGCAAATTTAGAAGTAGATCGGGTTTCGGGATATGCGGCCCACGACGGGTATCCGTCCCGACCTGAATATTTCATTGACGGGACTCAACCAAATGGTCCGGATCCGATTCATTTAAAATTAAAAATATGCAAAGATAGGGCCGGGTTATCACCACCGGAGGACGTGGCTAATGGAAGTTTTGACGAGAAAGAGTATTTTAGGTTTATCGAAGATGATCCGGTGTCAACTGATGGTAAGAACAGGTGGCAAGATGGGATAAATAATTGGATTAGTCAGCAATCGGATAAAGATAAATATAATCCACCTGCTGATTTTTGCCGTGGTGGAGGGCAGGTGGTGGTTAACTTTGATAATCCGGGAGACCACTCAACCCAAGGTAATGAGTTTGATGTCAAAATCAGCACTTCTTCGTTAAAAAAAATAACCGAGGTTAAATTGTGGATAAATAGTGGGGAGAATAGGACCTGGACTGAACGGCCCTATGAGACCCATCTGAATTTAGACGATGGTTTATATACCCTAAAAGTGAGGGCGACGGATAAAGACGGAAATTCGACGGAAAGAGAGATCCATATTGGAGTTAATAAGCCTTGGGATTGGGTGCCTTCCCCTACTCCCACTCAAACTCCAACCCCAACCCCGACACTATTACCCACCAGTATTCCGGTGATAATTAGTCCGACAGCCACACCAAGTGCTATTCCGACATAGAAAGATATGGTTTTATAGCCTAAGATAAGGAATAAGTCGATTTGATCATGTAGTTAGCAGATATGTGGTGTGACTGCTAATTTAAGTTAAAGGTTTTAAGGTGGATTTTTTTGGCAGTTTTATCATTGCAATTGTAGTAAGAAACACGGAAAGTATAGCGATTTTGGTAGATGTCGATGATTTCCATCGACCATAATGTCTTAGGGTCGATGGAAGAAGAATACTTGGTGATTAACTTGAGTGGATCTTGAGGAGAATCAAAGTTAACATTGGCGTCAAGAGTGATTATTTGGGAAGTTAACTCGATGGCGGTGTTGTTGATAATTTGGGGAATATATTTATCGGGTTTGGGGAGATCATCAAGAATTATTTCGACAAAAATTTGATTAAGATATTTTTCAGAATGAAAAATTGAAAATTTTTTCTGAAAAATATTTTCAATATCAGTAATTAATTTAAAGTTATCATAACTGGAAACTCCTAAAGCATATTGTTCAATATATTTACCCTCTTTTTGAGAAAAGATTTTGCCGATTTCGAAAAATTGGGGAGCGGGAGCTTTATAGCGGTTATATTGGTCAAGCTGGTTTTGGAGGGATTGGATTATGGATTGGCGAAGATAAGGGTAGTCGGAGTTGATGGAATTTTCGGTTTTAACCACAGTTTTAGGGTCGATAGCATTTTTGACAAGCGGCCAGGAGCGGATTTCGTCATAGCCGAGGTTGACTAAATCGTCTTTGAGTTTTTCGACTAAATAAAGAATTGGCGGGGTAATGTCGGGAAGCGGGGTGGGATCGACGGGTTGATCGGTGGGAATTTTGTTGTAACCATAGAAACGGATTACTTCTTCAATTAAATCTTCCTCGAGGTTCAAATCTTTTCTGAGAGACGGTGGGGTGATTAAATTATTTTTGATGGTACAACCCAGACGTTTTAAAATGTCGTTTTGAGGAATATCAACACCGGCATAAAGTGATGGTTTTTGGGAATCGAAAGCAATGGGAACAGGAATTGTTTTGATGGGATAAACATCAAGAAGTTTACTGCTGATGATGGCATGGCAATGTTTCAAGATTAACGAAATTAGATGGGAAAAAGCTAGCGGAATAGTTTCAGTGTCTAATTCTTTGTCGAGGCGGATAGAAGCTTCAGTAATGGTTTTAAGTGAACGGGAATCATTTCTGACCCGGAGGCGATTATAAATAGCCATTTCTAAAATT